>CAYHBU010000047.1:0-6483 GCA_964354925.1 uncultured Candidatus Saccharibacteria bacterium
AGATTCAGGATAGACGGCGTGATGCATGAGATACTGACACTGCCAAAACAGATTGCCCCGATACTTGTTGCGCGTGTTAAAGTGTTAGCGAATTTACAGATCGACATACATAATTCTCCACAGGACGGACGTTTCAAATTTGAAATGGAGGATCAAAAAGTCGATCTTCGTGTCAACGTGATGCCGACATTTCATGGCGAGAAAACTGAGATGCGCTTGCTTCGCGGATCCACTCGTCCATTGAGTTTGTCTGAAATTGGATTGCTGGAAAAAGACAGGGCGATTATTGAGGATAATATAAAAAAGACTCATGGCTTGGTGCTTGTTACCGGTCCTACTGGACACGGCAAAACGACGACTTTGTATGCAACGCTCCATTTATTGAATAAGCCGGAAGTAAATATAGTGACCATTGAAGACCCGATTGAGTATGAAGTTCCTCGCGTAAATCAAACTCAGGTCAATGCAAAAGCCGGTATTACTTTCGCTACCGGTTTGAGGGCGCTTGTTCGTCAGAATCCGGATATTATCATGGTTGGAGAAATACGCGACAATGAGACGGTGGACATTTCTATTAACGCCGCTTTGACGGGTCATTTAGTGCTCTCGACCCTGCATACTAATGACGCCCCGACTGCCATACCAAGGTTGATAGATATGGGAGCGCCTCCATTCCTGCTTGCATCAACAATCAATGTTGTTGTGGCCAAACGTCTTGTGCGTAAGATCTGCAATGTATGCGTCGTGAGCTACAAGCCACAGGAAGAAATTCGTCAACATATGCAAACGCAAATGGATTATGCGATTCCAGATAAAAAATACAAACTCCCGGAATATTTATATAAGGGCAATGGTTGCAAACTTTGTAATTTCACTGGATATCGCGGGCAAATAGGTATCTTCGAAGTGTTTAACGTGACAGATACGATAAAGGATTTGATAATGAAGCAATCATCATCTGATGAAATCAAAAAAGTTGCCATCAAGGATGGTATGACGACGATGTTTGAAGATGGTATGACAAAAGTAGAATCGGGAACGACTACGGTAGAGGAGGTATTAAGGGTTATCAAAGAATAATACACTAAGTGAAAAGAGAAGGGGGAAAGCGAAGAGTGGTAATAAAAACTCTACACTTCTCACTCTTTGCTCTTCACTCTTGATGTGTGCCAATTTATTTATACGAATCCATAGATGAAAAGGGAGTGTTGTATAAAGCGGAGATGCAAGCCTCGAGTAAGGACGAGGTTATTGATTTTTTAGTGCGTCAGAAAATGACGCCGATTTCTGTTTATGAAAAGGGCAAAGTGGAGGGCGATAGGCTGGCTTCTATTTTAGATATTTTCAAGAAGATAGCCCCTCTGGACAAAATATTGCTTACGAAGCATTTGTCAGCAGTTTTAAAAGCCGGACTTAGTTTGCGCGAAGCCCTGGAGATAATCATAGCCGATGCTGAAAATCCAATAATGAAAAAAGTTTTGATTTTGGCAAAGAATAATCTTGAAAAGGGTCAACCTTTATCGAGTGCATTTGCCGCATATCCTAAATATTTTTCTGATGTATTTGTTGGTATGATTCGCGCTGGCGAATTGTCTGGCACGCTAGATAAGACGCTTGATCAGCTCGGTGATCAACAGCTCCGAGATTACGATCTGGTCAAAAAAACAAAAGGCGCGATGGTATATCCGGTCATATTGATTACCGGATCTGTCGCCTTGATCATATTTTTGCTGACTTTTGTATTACCGAAACTAGCGACAGCTTTTGCAAGAGGAGGATTCAAATTGCCACTAGTGACCAGGATATTCCTGGGTATTGGTGACGTTTTTTCAAAAAGTCCAATCATAACATTTGGATTGTTCTTTGGAACAGTCGGCTTTTTGGTATATTTCTACACTACTCCGCGTGGTAAGAAATTTTTCGTTTCTCTGCTATGGAAGATACCCCTGTTCAGGAATTTGATGAAAAAAATGGCGCTCGTGAGATTTACTAGGACCCTGCAGAATCTATTGAATTCCGGTATGAGTATACTTGAGGCGCTCGACATCACGGCTGGTTCGGTGAGTAATGATATGTATAAAGAGTTCATATTGAACGTCAAAGAAGATTTGAGGCGTGGCGTACCATTTACTGAGGCTTTTAAGAAAAATCCTGAACTTTTTCCGAACATCCTGACTAATATGATGTCAGTCGGCGAGCGTACCGGCACATTGGAGAATATATTGAAGACAATGACCAATTTCTATGATGAGGAGGTGGACAGGACATTGAAGAATTTGGTGAGCTTGATGGAACCGTTAATGCTTTTGGTTATGGGACTCGTTGTCGGTGGCCTTGCCATTTCTATCCTGATGCCGATTTATCAGATGGTAGGAGCTCTGAGATAAAATGTAAAAAGCTTAATAGTGAAATGCCAAACAACAAAAGCAAGCTTAATAGCTTAATAGTGAAATACAAAAAAACAAGAATCGAAAAAAAAACTTTTCAGCTATTAAACTTTTCAGCTATTAAAGGTTTTACTCTCCTGGAGGTTTTGCTTTCTATCGCCGTCTTGGGCGCAATTTTAGGTATGAGCATTTATTATTTGGGGGGCACAAAAACGACCACGGAGATTAATACGACAGCCAATCAGGTAGTGGGCAAGTTGCGAGAAGCGCAAAGCAAGGCAATGGTTGGGGAGGATAACGTGAGCTGGGGTATCCATTTTGACAACACCGATGCCAACGATCCATATTTTGAGATTTTTTCTGGGGCTTCTTATCCTGGCACGATTGTTGAAAAGATATATTTGAATAGTATTGTTCCTGATGTGAGATTTCAGACTCCGACAAGCGGATCATCGGTCAATATAGTTTTTTCCAAGATTACCGGCACTCCATCTTCTGCGCAAAATATTGTTATTTATCTAGTGTCATTTCCTGATATGGCAAAGACGATAACGGTAGAAACTTCTGGACGCATTAGCGTCCAATAGTTGAATAGCTTAATAGCTGAAAAGTAAAATATAAAACAATAATAGTAAGCTTAAAAGCAAATCAAATGATTAATAATTTTAAGGATTTGAAAATTTGGCAAAAAGGAATGGATTTAACAAAGAATGTTTATGTGGCGACCTCTCGGTTTCCCATAGAAGAAAGGTATGGACTAATTTCACAAATTAGAAGAGCGGCAGTTTCAATACCTTCAAATATTGCTGAAGGCCATTCAAGAAAAACATCGAAAGATTTTAAGCAATTTATTGCAATCGCTAAAGGATCTTTGTCTGAGCTTGAAACACAAATTTTAATTTCTTCACAATTAAATTTTGTTTCCGATAAAGAATTTAAAATAATTTATGAAAATATAAAAGAATTAGAAAAAATGATAGCCTCTTTTTATGGAAAATTACAATAAATTTAAAAATACTTTTCAGCTTTTCAGCTTTTCAGCTTTTCAGCTTCAAAAAGGTCAGGTCCTTTTTGAGATTCTCCTCGCTGTTGGCGTGATCGTTTCCGTCGTGGCGATTTCTGTGCAATTGACGCAGACTAGTTTGCAGTCTGCTGATACTGCTGGCGATAGGACGGTGATGATAAATTTGGCGCGCGAATCTTTTGAATCAGTCAGGGCTATATCTACTGAAAAATGGCAGAATCTACACAACGTCACAAAAGGCAATCAATATCATCTTGAAGTGCAGGGGGGAAAATGGGTGCTGATTGCTGGATCAGAAAACGTGATTTTGGGCGGAGAGACTTATGTCAGATATTTAGTAGTGGACAATGTTTCTCGTGATCCATCAAGCGGCGACATAGAGGGTGTGTACAACGCCTCCAACGATGATCCTTCCACTCAAAAAGTGACGGTGACAGTACAAAAAACCGGTTTGCCAGATTTTTCGTATTATGAATATGTTTCACGATGGAAGAATGCCTCGCCCGTGCAGACCAACTGGCAATCTGGCAGTGGCCAAGGGACGAATCCTACATCGGGAGATAGTACGAATTTCAACAATCAATATTCTTCCGATGATAATAATGTAGATTTTACCTCTATGTCTGGAAGCTTGAAGATAAAGACGCAATAAGATATAGGATTTAGAATCTTGTATTATTAAAAAATTTGATATAATGAAAATATGGCAAAGAAAAATAAAAAAGAAAATAATTACGCTTTCATAGATAGCCAGAATCTCAATCTCAGCATCCGTAATCTTGGGTGGAAATTGGATTTTAAGAAGTTTCGTTTTTATTTACGAGATAAATACAGCGCGCAGAAAGCGTTTCTGTTTATAGGTTATTTTCCTGGCAACGAAAGTCTGTATACTTTCTTGCAGCAGGCCGGTTTCATCTGTATTTTTAAGCCAACGCTTGAATTGCCGAATGGACGAGTTAAGGGGAACGTAGATGCCGAACTTGTTTTGCACGCAATGATCGAGCTAAATAACTTTAGTGGGGCTGTGATAGTTTCTGGAGATGGCGACTTCTTTTGTTTGATAGAATATTTGCTGAAGATTAATAAGCTTAAGAAAGTGCTTATTCCAAACCAAAAACAATATTCTGGACTTTTAAAAAGATTAAGCGCTCCAAAGAGGAATATTTTTGATTTTATGAATTCTCTTGATAAAAAATTGGCATATCGAGAAAATGAAAAAGGCTCTCGTCGGGACAAAACCCTTAGAGAACCTTTTTCGTCGTGATGTTGTTATTATAGTAGATTAACAAGATTTGTCAATAATAGTGTAACGGGCTAATGATAATAGAAAACCGATGAAAGAAAAAAATAATCCACAGAAAAAATCAATCAAATATGTTATAATATTTTTAGCGTTGAGTTTTTTGATATCAGCGATATTCAATGTATATTTATTTTTTGGTGAGCAAGATTACGATATTGCAAATAGAGGGAACGATAAAAATCAATTCAATTTATTAAATCCGGCGAGGAATTTTTTTAAGCAGGATGATCTAATTGTCAATTTCCAGCCGCTCCGCTATTACTTGAATAAAAAATATGAAGCGGACCAGAATGTGTCTATTTATTTCGAATATTTACCGACGGGCTCCAATGTTGCCATCAGCAAAGATGCGGAGTTTTACCCAGCATCGCTCCTCAAGGTTCCTGTGGCAATGGCGGTGGTAAAAAAAATTGAAAGAGGCGAGTGGAAGTGGACAAACGAGTTAGTGTTGATGACCGCAGATAAAGATAATAGATTCGGAGCTCTGTATAAAGAACCGCTAAATTCCACGCACACGATAGAGGACCTAGTTCGCCGTTCGTTGTCAGAATCAGATAATACCGCGCATTTTATACTGACTCGCAATCTCGAGATTTCTGAAATCGATGATGTTTATAGCCATATAGGTTTGCAGGAATTCATGGAAACGAACGGGAACCTAAGTGCTAAAAGATATTCGGTTATTTTTCGAACACTTTACAATTCCTCGTATCTAACCGAAGAAAATTCACAGAGATTGCTTTCCTATCTGTCGCAGTCGTCATTTGACGATTACATTAAATCCGGTTTGTCGCCCGATATCGTTTTTGCGCACAAGATCGGAACAGATACAGAGAGGAAAGTTTTTTTAGATTCTGGTATAATCTATTTTAGTGGACGGCCATACATTTTGACCGTGATGACGAAAAATGAAACAGAAGAAAAAGCGAAAATAATAATGAAATATATTTCCGGCAAAGTTTTTGATTACGTGAAAAATTATAAAGAATGAAAAATAAATTATTAAAATTTTTCAGAAATTTTGCGACTTTTTTTGTCATTGTGACTTTAGTGTTTTCCAATATTCCATTTAATTTTTTGACGGGTGCGATAGATGGATATATCAAAACAAGCAACATCGTAGATCAAGCATGGAACCTATCTCAAGAAGACAATGTTGTCGATAATTTTGTCTCTTCGTATCGCAACAAAAATATTGCGCTCTTGGATAAGTTAGCTGGAAATTTGAGAATCAACGAAGCTCAGGCAGCAACAAGCTATGTCGGTGGCGTGACCTGTTCAAGAGCTGGATCAACGGGAACAACTCTGGCTTGTAGCTTAACAGCACTCACCGGAGGTTCTAATACCTCTCCTTCCCAGAATGATATCGTTATTGCTGTTGTGGGCACTGGTTCCGCTGCGGATCGCGCTATTGGAGTAACTAATGTTGGGTACACAGAACTCCCCGAACTCTATGCGAATGGAACCACTAATGATACGAATTTGTCGGTATCATGGAAGATTATGGGTGCAACCCCTGATAGCTCGGTAACATTTAGCGCGTCTGGTAGCACCGCTGATGCAATCAGCGCCGTTGTGCATGTTTGGCGCGGAATAGATACAGGAACGCCTTTTGACGTAACAAACCAGTCCATAACTGGTACAGCTACTGGCCGACCGAATCCTCCTCCCATAACGCCAGTGACATCAGGGGCCACGGTTATTGCTATTGGTGCAGGAGCCGCGGGAACAGGAGCGGTTTATGTTGCAGCCGGTTTGGCTAATTTTAG
>CAYHBU010000048.1:0-6476 GCA_964354925.1 uncultured Candidatus Saccharibacteria bacterium
GTTGGCAATGCTTATGGCGCATGGTATATTACATATACTAGGATATGATCATGAGCGCTCTGTGCAAGAAGAGGAGATTATGGATGGATTGCAGGAATTAATGATCAATAAATTCAAATAAATTTATTTTAAGCGAGCGGGATTTTGATTTTGGAATTTATTTTAGATTCTATCTTCGAAATTCCATATTCTGTCAATATGGCAAGGGACAAGATAATCGTTGGGCTGGATATTGGTACTCACTCTATAAAAGCGGTGGTAGCTAAAAGGAGAGTAGGCAATGAAAGAGTGCAGATTTTGGGTGTCGGAGTTGCTCCTGCCATTGGCGTCAAAAGGGGCGTGATCGTTGATATCGACGAAGCTGCAACAAGTATAAAAAATGCCATATCTGAGGCTGAAAAAGTGAGTGGTGTTGAGGTGGAAAGCGTAATAGTTAATATTGACGGGTCCAATGTCGTATCCAAGATGTCAAAAGGTGTTGTGGCTGTATCGAGAGCTGACCAGGAAATATCTCGGGACGATATCGAGAGAGTGGTGCGCGCTGCCGAAGCCGTTTCTTTGCCACCCAATAAAGAAATCCTTCATGTCATACCGAAAGAATTCGTAGTTGACGGAGAGGGTGGCATTAAGGATCCTCAAGGGATGCATGGTGTCAGATTGGAGTTGAATGCGCTGATAATTGAGTGCTCTTCGCCGGTCGTCATGAATGTCAAAAAATGCGTTAAAGCATCCGGTTATGATATTAATAATGTGATTTTGTCGCCATTGGCAGCAGCACACTCTACTTTGACTAAGCGTCAAAAAGAACTTGGCGTATTGGCAATTGATATAGGCAGTGCGACAACGGGTTTAGCGGTTTATGAGGATGGTGATGTGATACATACGCAAATCTTGCCAGTTGGCAGCGGTCATATTACCAACGACATTGCTATCGGTCTACGCATAGATATTGATATGGCCGAAAATATCAAATTAGAATATGGATATTGTGTGCCCGAAGATGTTTCTAAAAAAGATACTATTGACCTGACTAAGGTTGGTCACAATGAATCATTACGTGCCAATAAGAAGGAAATAGCGGAAATCATTGAGGCGCGTCTTGAGGAGATATTTGATTTGGTTAACAAGGAACTGAAAAAGATCAACAAACAAAGCTTATTGCCTGCCGGAGTGGTGCTTTTGGGAGGTGGAGCAAAATTGCCCGGCATAGTTGACCTTGCAAAAAAAATGCTTAAATTGCCAGCCCACGTAGGATCGCCTCAGGAGGTTGATGGTTTATCTGATTATATTGAAGATCCGGCTTATGCAACTGCTGTGGGATTGGTCAAGTGGGACGCTGACATTTCTGGCCCGAATAGAAAAGCCGGTGAGGCTGGTTTTTGGGGATTGGTCAAAAAAATGTTAGGAGCTTTAATGCCCTGAAATAATGATTGACAATTGACAATTGACGGCGAATAAGTAGTATGAATGTAATATTTTATTAACCGTTAACTATTAACTGTTAATTATCGCGAAGCAATGGCACAAATAAAACCTGAAATGGAAACATTTGCAAAAATAAAAGTTGTCGGAGTAGGAGGGGGTGGCGGCAATGCCATCTCAAGAATGTTCACCTCTAAAATCAAAGGAGTTGAATTTATCGCTGTGAATACCGATGCTCAGGACCTGCATCATGCTTTGGCGCAGAAGAAATTGCATGTTGGCAAAAATGTGACCCGTGGACTTGGCGCTGGAATGGATCCGAATCTTGGTAGGGCTGCAGCTGAAGAAAACAAAGAGGATATACAAGAAGCGCTCAGGGGCGCAGATATGGTATTTGTGACTTGCGGTCTTGGTGGCGGTACTGGCACAGGCGTTTCTCCTGTTGTTGCTGAACTTGCCAAGGAAATGGGCGCTTTGACTATTGGTGTTGTCACAAAACCTTTCAGCTTTGAAGGCGCTCAACGCACAAGATTGGCTGATGAAGGATACATACAATTGAGAGATCGAGTGGATGCTTTGATTACTATACCAAATGACAGAGTCTTGAATGTCATCGATAGGAATACTTCAATGTTCCAAGCGTTTGATCGAGTAGACGATATTTTGAAACAGGCAGTGCAAGGCATTGCAGAACTTATTACTATGCCTGGTATTATCAATGTTGATTTTGCCGATGTGAAAGCGATTATGAAAGATGCGGGATCGGCCCTTATGGGTATCGGTCATGCTAGTGGAGAAAATAGGGCGGTCGAAGCTGCGAAGATGGCGATTAACTCGCCATTGCTAGATGTGTCTATCGAAGGCGCAAAAGGAGTGTTATTCTGTATCAGTGGTGGAGCCGATCTTTCTATGTTTGAAATAAATGAGGCTGCGAGGGTCATTACTGATGCTATCGACAAGGATGCTAAGGTAATCTTTGGCGCTATCCACGATCCGCGCCTGAAAAAGGGCGAAGTCAAGATTACTGTGATTGCCACAGGTTTCGGGGCGGAATATCAGGCTACCTCTCAAGGCCAATCAGTTGCATCTACTCCCTCATATATCAGTGGACCGAAAGGATATCCTCAACCGATAGCGAAGGCGGAAAAAATAGATGTATCCTCAAATGATTCCAAAATTCATCAAGTTTTCACAAAGCAACAGACAAGCACAAGTCCCGTATCTCAAAATACTGTCCAGAGTGCGCCTCAGGTGACGCAATCATCGCAATCCGTATCTGGCTCAACCAAGGGGAATTTCTTTTCCGATCTTGGAAAATCACTCGAAGATGATGACGAATGGGATATTCCTGCATTTATGAGAAAAAAGAAAAAATAGCATTCAAAAAAAACAGAGCCCAGCCTCTGTTTTTTTAATTTGTCCGAATAATGAGTGCTTGATAATGATAGTTCGTTGATTGTTGATATGATGAAAATTAATTTATTTGGTGACGAACTTTTCCATCTGCTACGGAGGATAAAAGCCATATTTTAATCTCAATATTATCAAGGTTGATTAGAAATAAATATATTTTTTGCATTGCTTGACAATATAGCCAAAGCCTTTATGCCGGATTTGCGCCTTTTTTTACTTTAGACTAAAATGTATATACTAATTAATTTAATGTAACGATTGGTGGTTAAAAATATTGAGTTTTAGCTATTAATTAATTAAGGATTTTACAAATATGGCAGTTTCAGAAAAAGGAAAAAAGGCCTCAAAGCCATCTATAGCATTGAAGATAGACAAGATCAAGAAAAGAGATAGCCGCATCGTGCCTTTTAACCAGTCAAAGATAACAGATGCAATAAAAAAAGCGTTTTTAGCTACCAGAGAGGAAAACGGGGACGTAGTATCGAAGGTTTCCAATGAAGTTGTGAGACTGCTCAACGATAAGTTTGTCGGTAAAATCCCGGGCGTTGAAGATATCCAGGATAATGTCGTTGTGGCTTTGAGAAACACCGGCCATGACGATGTTGCTGATGCCTATGAGACATATAGGGTAAAAAGAACCGAAATTCGCGACGCAAAGTATTTTTTACTCAGCAAGCAAGTGAAGCTTAGGATTACTCCGAATGCTCTCAAAGTTTTGGAGTCTCGCTATTTGCGAAAAGATGAGAATGGTAAAATCATTGAGACTCCGTCACAGCTTTTCCAGCGTGTTGCTCAAAATGTCGCTTCTGCGGAAAAGATTTATAACGAAAACATCACTGATGATGAGCTTTTCAAGACGGAAGAAAAGTTTTATAGGATGATGACTTCTTTAGAGTTTTTGCCTAATTCTCCGACGCTGATGAATGCCGGTGGCAATCTCCAGCAACTTTCTGCTTGTTTCGTGTTGCCCGTCGAGGACGGAATGAATTCTATTTTTGAAGCTGTCAAAAATACTGCTTTGATCCACCAATCTGGCGGAGGCACGGGATTTTCATTTACTAGATTGAGACCGAAAGGTGATAGAGTGAAATCAACCTCTGGCGTAGCATCGGGTCCGATATCTTTTATGACTGTTTTTGACAGTGCCACCAATGTCGTCAAGCAAGGTGGCAAGAGACGCGGTGCTAATATGGGCATACTTCGCGTCGATCATCCAGATATTATGGAATTCATCACTTGCAAAGATAAAGAAGGATTCTTGGAGAATTTTAATATTTCCGTCGCATTGACAGATGATTTTATGGAGGCAATCGCCAAGAAAAAGAAATATCCATTGATTAATCCGAGAGACGGGCAGGTCTGGGCAGAGCTTGATGCTAGTGAAGTGTTCGACAAGATCGTGAAGCACGCTTGGAATTCTGGCGATCCTGGAATTATTTTCATCGATAGGATCAACGACAAGAATCCGACTCCAAAACTTGGTAGGATAGAAGCTACGAATCCTTGCGGTGAACAACCGTTGCTTCCTTATGAGAGTTGCAATCTCGGAAGTATCAATCTTGCAAAAATGCTCATTAAAAAAGGAGGTAAGCATATGATGGATTGGAGCAAGTTGCGCGAGACTGTCAGGAATGCTGTTCATTTCTTGGATAATGTCATCGATATGAATCGTTATCCGTTGCCGGAGATTGAGGTGATGACGAAGGGCAACAGGAAAATAGGTCTTGGCATAATGGCTTTTGCAGATATTCTGGTAACGCTTGAGATTCCGTATGCTTCCAAGGAAGCCGTCGATTTTGCGGAAAAATTGATGAAATTCATTGATGATGAAGGCGATAAAATGTCTGAGGAAATCGCGAAGCAAAGAGGTTCATTCCCAAATTGGACGGATTCTATCTTTGATGCGCAAAAAAGAAAGATGAGGAATGCAACTACGACGACCATTGCGCCTACAGGTACGATCGGAATTATTGCCAGCGTATCTCAGGGAGTAGAGCCTATTTTTGCCTTGGCTTATACCAGGCTTTCTTATATCGGCAAGGACTCGGAAAAGCCGGTAGAGCTTGTCGAGGCAAATCCTATATTCGAAGAAGTCGCTAAAAGAGAAGGGTTTTACAGCGAGGCAACCATGAAAAAAGTTGCGGAACACGGAAGCGCTGTCGGTATCAAAGAGATACCGGTAAAATGGCAGAAGATATTTATGACTGCGCATGATATCACTCCCGAATGGCATATGAAGATGCAAGCAGCATTCCAAAAATATACCGACAATGCGGTATCCAAAACGATAAATTACTCCAATGAGGCTACAATTGAGGATGTTAAAGAGGGATATATGTTGGCATACAAGTTGAATTGCAAGGGCACTACGATCTATCGTTCAGGATCGAAACAGCTCCAGATTTTGAATGTCGGAGTAAAGAAGGACAAGAAAGATGGCGAAAGGATGAAGACTGAGGAAAAAATAGAAAAAACAGAGCTCACTCCAGAGCTTTTGGATCCTTCTCCGAATGTTCCGGATATCACCCCGGGATCATGCCCGACTTGCCCCGATAGTGAAACTTCGACAAAGCAATAAAAATTTGGTTATCTAAATAGTGGCTAATTTTTACGACAAGGTTTATTTTTCCATTCGCTACAGCGAATGCAGTCGAAGTTCTACTACGGGGCTTGCCCCGATGAAAGCAAATAGCAGTTAGCAAATAGCAGTTAGCGATTAGCTTTTGTATTTGTATGGCTAATAGCTAGCTGCTAACAGCTGATAGCCGATGTGAATGATTTTAATTTTTACCGGTAATGGCAAAGGCAAGACTACTGCTGCTTTAGGGCAGGCGATGCGAGCGCTGGGTGATGACAAGCGCGTTTTGGTTGTTCAATTTATCAAGGGGCCGTGGAAATCGGGAGAAGATTATTTTGCAGAAAAGTTCCAAATTCTAAATTCTAAATTCTGCATCATGAAAGGCGGTCTTGGGTTTGTAGGTATTTTGGGCGATCAATTGCCATTCGAAGAACATCGAATATCTGCGCAGAAAACGTGGGAATTGGCAAAGCAAGAAATATCGTCCGGTTTGCCCGGCCAGGGGAAATGGGATCTAATCGTCCTAGATGAGATAAATAATGCCTTGCATTTGGAACTGATTTCCGTTGATGAAATTTCTGATTTCCTGAAAGATTTTAAAAATAAATCAGAGAAGCCGGATATTGTTTTGACCGGTCGCGATGCAAATGCAAGGTTGATTGAGCTTGCTGATCTAGTGACGGAAATGTGCGAGGTGAAACATCCTTACGCGAAGGGAGAGGGGGCAAAAAAGGGAATAGAATACTAGCTTAATAGTGAAGAAGTTTAATAGCTGAAAAGAAAAATACTTTTAAGCCATGAAGCTTTTTAACTTTTTATGGATTATTTTAAAAAATCAATCGCATTGCATAAAAAATTAGGGGGCAAGATAGCGGTGAAAAACAAGGTGGATATCAAGAATTTTACCGATTTGAGTTTGTGCTATACGCCTGGCGTAGGAGCGGTATCAAGCGCGATTGCAAAAGACAAAAAACTTGCTCACGTTCTGACCATCAAGAAAAATAGCGTGGCAGTGATTAGTGATGGCTCGGCAGTGCTTGGACTTGGTAATATCGGTCCCGAA
>CAYHBU010000049.1:0-6459 GCA_964354925.1 uncultured Candidatus Saccharibacteria bacterium
GAAGGCGTTTACGAGATACCGGTTGGTCCGATCCATGCTGGAATCATCGAGCCAGGACATTTCAGATTCAACGTAGTCGGGGAAGAAATATTGCTACTTGAAGCAAGGCTAGGATTCACCCATAAAGGCTGTGAAAAATTATTTGAGACGCTTCCCTTGGACAAAAAATTAAGTTTATCTGAAAAAATCTCTGGCGACAGTTCTTTCAGCCATTCGCTCGCCTTCTGCCAAGCCATTGAATACTTATCCGATATCAAGATACCAGAAAGGGCCAAATATTTAAGGGTTATCTTTGCTGAACTTGAAAGATTGGCAAATCACATCGGAGACATCGGAGCCATAATGATTGACACTGGATTTAATTTTGGCGGAGCCAATGGCTCAAGACTCAGAGAAATGGTAATGCAAATCAACGAAAAGCTAAGTGGTAGCAGATTCTTGAGAGGCGTAAATGCTATCGGCGGAGTCACTAAAGATATTTCCAAAGAAGAACAAGCAACACTGCTTGATAATCTGCGAAGTATTATGAAAGATTTTTCTGAGGTTATTGAGGTTGCCGAAGGCAGCAGCTCTTTTCTGAATCGACTGCAAAATACCGGAATATTGTCCCCTGAAATCGCTAAGGATCACGGAGTCATCGGGGTTGCCGGAAAAGCAATCAGCAGGGAATACGATGCGAGGACGGATTATCCTTACGCGGCCTACGACAAACTCGATTTCAAAGTATCGACAAATCAAAGCGGTGATGTTTATGCGAGATTTTATGTCCGAATAAAAGAAGTCTACTCATCATTCAAGCTCATCAAAGAAGTATTAGAAGATATTCCCAGTGACAATCAGGTCATATCTCCCACCAACAATCCTCTCAAAAAAAATTCTATTGCCATCAGCATCGTTGAAGGATGGCGCGGAGATATAATGTATTTTGTGACAACAGACACTCAAGGAAACATCAACAGGGTTGATGTGCGCGATCCTTCATTTTTGAACTGGGCGGCTGTGGGATATGCCGGTCCAGGCAATATCGTTCCTGATTTTCCACTGATCAATAAAAGCTTCAATTTATCTTATACGGGCAATGATTTGTAATAATACAATATCAGTTGACGAAGGGTGATTTGAGGTATATATTTTAGATTCATTTATCAAGTTACTTAAAAATAAAATACGCATAACAGGAGGAAGCAAATGGAAGCTCATGGAGTCAAAGTGCCGATTTCGCGAATAATTGCGCTGGAGATGAACCAGGAAGAAACCGAGGTCATAAGAGAATTGGAAAGACTTGGAATACTCGAAAGCTTAGATACTCATCATTTCAAGAAAAAGTTGGATATCACTACCATTACTTGTCCTGATGGCACGAGAATAAGGCACACATTCAAGCTTCTACTTGATATGTACGATGAAAAAGAAAGGAACGGTGTAAACTATCACCCTCTGACTCACCATGGCAGCGGATTGATACTGGTGCCCAATTCCTCACTGGTCAAAAATGGTCATACCACTGACATAGATTTCTTGGACCAGATCAAAATGGCTGTCAATGGCATAGGGTACCGATCTGTCGCTTTAGTAAACCACTTGCCCTGCAAAATGGCACGGAACAACGATATCAGAGCGATAGAAGTAATCGATGCATTGGCCCAAGCAAAGAAGCGTATAAAAAAGGAGGTTAGCGATGTCACTGTTGCTTGTTTATTGCAAGTTGCCAGCGACAAGCTCCTCTTCATGTCAAAAGGAAAATACGAAAAATGGAAAAAATCTGAAACTGGGAAACAGTTCATAACGAATCAGTTCAGAAAATATTCTATGGCATCATAAAAAGATAAAAGCTACCCGATAAAATGGGTAGCTTTTTATTTTGTGCCGATAGCACATGCTGGATTATTGTAGGCAAAAATCAAAACCCCGGGAATTTATCTCGGGGTTTTTAACTTGTAGAGACTAGGTCTTAAGAGCGTGCAGGAAGGACGGTTATCTTGTAAGGAATATCTCCTATGATTCCGTCAATCTGGCTACGGACTTCTGGACCGTCCTTATACACTACAATCTTTACCATCAAGGGAACTTCTACGGTTTTTTTCTCCTTTTTTCCAGTGACTTCATTCTTTGATACCTGATCAGCAACAGCAAATCTCTTCTTGGGAAATCCCGTATCCTTCAATGGAGATATGATAGCCTTTACTCTTTCTAGCCTCATCAAGCAATCCTTGATATCAGAAAAATCTCTTTCTCTCTTTTCTTCCAAATCTCTACCTCCTATTTTCTATTTTTTTAAAAACTTTATTTACTTTTATATTATTTTTATTTAAAAGTCAATGGATTTTACGTGATATTAGCAAGCGCTTTTATCCGTAAACATCACCGCAACCGTCTTCAGCATTATTTTAAAATCCAAAAGCAAAGACCAATTTTCAATATAATAAACATCTAATTTAACCTCTTCCTCAAACGGCAAATCAGAACTGCCGGAAATCTGCGCCATACCCGTAATCCCTGATTTTATAGTCAATAATTTCTTATGATGCTTTTGGTATCTCAATACTTCTTCTGGCTCATGAGGACGTGGACCGACCAAGCTCATCTCTCCTCTCAGCACATTGAAAAATTGAGGGAACTCATCAATCCTGAACATCCTTAAATACCTACCTATACGAGTGATGCGTGGGTCATTCTTCATCTTAAAAAGAGGTCCTGCGCCCGCCCTTTCATTCTGATTTAAAAGCTTGGCTTTCATCTCGTGAGCGTTATTTATCATTGATCTGAATTTATAGAGCTCGAATTCTCTTCCTAGTGATATACGCTTTAATTTGACGACCACTGGACCGCTAGAATCAATCTTTATGCAAATAGCTGCGACAATAAAAACAGGAGAAAAAATAATGATCCCAAAAACAGCCCCAATGACATCAATTATCCTTTTTAAAACCTTACCCCAGCCATCCAGGGGTGTCCTCTTTAGCTCAATCAATGGCACGCCAGCCATCATCTCTATTTCTACGTTTGTCGCTAGAGTCTGGAATAAATTCGGCACAAATCTGAAAGACAACCTATTTTCCTCACAAAATTCTGCAGCTTCCAAAAGTTGTTCTTTAGTATAATCCTCTCCCCCCAACCAGATGCCCTCTATTTCCTGTTTTTCTATGAGGTGCTTTATTTCTTTGAAGTCCAAATTATCTAAATGATACACGAGGCGATATCCCAAATTTGGATGATGATGGAGCTCTTTTAATAATAATCCTGTGGCTTTATCCTTGCCGACTACCAGTATTTTTTGTACTCCAACATCATAATGAGCCACTAAATATTTTTTTAGATTCCTGATAAGCGCTCTTCCCAAGGATATAAATAAGATAGCTGACGGCCAAATAGCAAAAATTAAGAAGCGGGAATCAAACCACTCTCTGCGCAAGAACAGATAAAGCACTACTCCGAATATGGCAAGCGTGCTAGCGGATATGACACTGAAAAATTCCTCTAGATAATGTTTTTGCTTGAGGCGGTAAAGTCCTGATAATGCAAAAACCAGTATCCAGAATGGAGCAATGGCGAATGAAATCATCAAAAACTCCATTAAGGGTATGTCGAACATCACGGGCCTGAATTGCGTGACGAAAGAGCTTTGACGCAAAAAATACACGGCAAACGCCGCTAAGATAAGCATCAAAAAATCAATAGGTATCAAAGTGATTTTAAATATGATTTCTGATTTTTTCATAACTAAATAACATAAACATACTCTATCGCTATTCTATTCTTCACACCTATCAAAATCAACCCCGCCTCCAATAAAGGAAGCGGGGTGATAAAAAGTAAATCTATAAGCCGAATTCTGTATGGTACACACAGCACACAACCGACAACTATTGCAAATTGTGCGCTATGCACACCACGATGATTATTTCTCTGGGATCAGCCTCGCGACCAACCTCAAGCGTCAAATAAAACTGACTTGCACCAGGTAGGGTTTTTCACGATCTATCGTTACCGATAGATGAGTGCAGTAGCCATTGCTGACATCTGCACACTTTTCACCTTTCGTTTATCCACCAAATGGTGGATAAATTATTATTGTCTCTGTGACACTATCCGTCAGAGGGGTTTCTTGCTGGTTGTCTTTTATGGTTACAACCGGCCTTATCCCCTACATATTGCCCAGCCGTTAGCTGGTACCTACTTCCTCGCCGAAGCGAGGGGTGTTCGGACTTTCCTCAGTATCAAAAGATACCGCAATCATCCGATTTACTTTTGCATTATTATACTGTCATTTAATAAAATTGTCAAACTAGCCATAATGGCCCAATAACTTGGAAACGTTTTAGTAAAACGCTCAAATTACCCATCAATAAAGCACTTCTCTCGCAGAAATTTCGCCACTGGCAAATAAAAACCCCGATATTTAATCGGGGTCTCACACATCGCTACTCACCGTCTTTCGTCCGCCCTCATCTCTTCTTGGGCGCACTCCTGGCAAATACCGCCAAGAGTGAGATAACTATTGCCACTGTGGCAACGACTGCATTTCTGCTCAGCACATACTCTATCTGTACAGAGACCGTACAAATAGAGCATTGCCATCATAAGCCCAATTGTGGCAATCGTAGCCAAGAAAACTGCGTCATTGGTGTCTAGCAACTCAAGGAAATCCCGTAACATTATACGCCACCCCCCTTCTTGCTTGGTTTGCACTTCAAGATTGCCGCAGCCCTCTCGTAAACATCCCCGAAGACCTTGTCTGTCACCCAACAGGCATCAGGATCGTGCACCTGAGACTCTGGTTTGCTTTTGGTATATTTGAGTCTACCGCCAGGCTGAAGGCAAAACTGAAAAACCACACCTCCAACCCTGATCCTAGCCGACTTGGCCACCCCATCAAGCCTCTTCACTTCCTCGACCTCTATATCCAATTCGCACCTCCGGCATTAAGTTTTTAAAATCCTATGTTTAATAGTATATCACAATCATTAAAAAAAGTCAAATCAGAACAATTTATCATTTTGCTTGTCGAATGCTTCGTTGAGGATAAAATCCGCTCTTTTATTTTGTTCGCGAGGGATGTGCTTGAATATCACATTCTTATAATCCAGCTTCAAATTCCAAACATCGATAAATAGCGGCTTGATTTTTTCACTCTCTATCTTATATTCCCCAGTCAATTGCTTAAAAGCTAATTCGCTATCCATACGCATCTGGACTTCTATCTGTGAAGTTTTTTCTTTGCCGTAAAGAGCTTTGATTTTTTTCAAAGCAAAAATAATAGCCTTGTATTCCGCCTCATTATTCGTCCCGTTTTCAATTTTCTCGGCATATTCTTTTATCATATTGCCGTGCTCGTCGGTGATTACCGCCCCAATTGCTGACGGCCCGGGATTTCCCCTTGATCCCCCATCTGTGTATGTTATTAGTTTCATAGATTTATTTATTTTAATATTTACAAAGCGCCATAAAGATATCTCATGAGCGGGTTTGCGGCCTGCCTGCCGGCAGGCAGGCCATTTTTGGCATGGTCTCCGCTTTAGTAAAAGTGGAGCAAAAATGAGACGCATCCTCGGAGTCCGTCGCTGGACGGACGAGAATGAGCGAAGGAGATGTCTTTGTAGCACGGTCTTAAATAATTTTCAAATCTCTGACCATCAACTGCAACTCCCTGTTGCCGTTCCATTCATTGACGTCTATTTCAAACACAACATCCGCTTTGTCGCCCTCCTTTATTTTATCCTTAAAGTCCTCAAAATTAAAAGCTATCCCCTTCAGAGCCTTCATCGCCAAGACCTTGTCCTCCTTGAATTGTATCTGCACATGCTTTTCACCATTACCAACCCATTTCACTTTTTTTATCTTCAGATTTTCCAATAAAAATTTAGGCTTTACGTTTTCCTGTCCATACGGTTCAAAATCTTTGAGATAATCATAAATCTCCCAATCTACTTCATCGAATTCTATTTTCGCATCAATATTCAAAACCGACTTCAAATCCTCATCGGTCAATTTTTCCGCTTCACCGAGCAAACGATTCTTGAATTTTTCTAAATTTTCATTGGACACCGTAAAACCAGCGGCTAAAGCGTGACCACCATGATCCATCAACAAATCACTACAGACTTTCATCGCCTCCACCAAGTTAAATGACTTGATCGATCTGCAAGAGCCTTTGTTTTTATCATCTTCTATAGAATAGATAAATATCGGTCGTGAGTATTTTTCTACTAGCCTGCCAGCTACTACACCGACTATCCCGGAAGGCCATTTTTCTGATCCCTCAAAAATTATCTTGGGCAGATTATCTTTGTATTTTTCCAATATCATCGCCTCCACCTCTTTGACAGCCTCATCGATAATCATTTGTCTCTTGAGATTGGTTTCTTCCAGATGAGTAGCCAATATTTTCGCTTGTTCGGCATCGTCTGTGACCAATAAATCAAAAGCGATATTGGCATGAGCAAGCCTGCCTGCAGCATT
>CAYHBU010000050.1:0-6423 GCA_964354925.1 uncultured Candidatus Saccharibacteria bacterium
TCTGGTGCAGGCGTAGAGACTTGAGGGAATTTGCTCCTAGTACGAGAGGACCGGAGCGAACAGATCTCTGGTGTATCAGTTGTCACGCCAGTGGCATTGCTGAGTAGCTATTGTCTGGAAGGGATAAGCGCTGAAAGCATCTAAGCGCGAAGCCTATCCCAAGATTAGGTCTCATAGATCCGTGGAAGATTACCACGTTGATAGGCTGTAGGTGTAAGCGCAGTAATGCGTTTAGCCGAGCAGTACTAATAGATCATTACTTCTACTTCGATTTTTAGTTATTTATCAATCACGCGAAAGCGTTGATAAATACAAAATCTAGTACGTTATACGCAATTCAGAAAAAGAGTTTCCTAGATCCTATTTCATATTTAAACGTAAAGTTTAGCCAATTTGAAAAAATTGGTTAAGCTATGCGTTAAGCATAATATTTCCGGTGACCATAGCCATTCTGGAACCACCTTTTCCCATCTCGAACAGAGAAGTGAAACTGGATGGCGCCGATGATACTTCATTCATTGCGTATTGTGGGAAAGTAGGTATTGCCGGATTTTCAACAAAGCCCCGCCTAAAGCGGGGTTTTTTGATTGCGTCTAATCTATGGATATGGTTTGATTTTCGAAATGAAAAATGTTGTTAAAATTGAAAAATATGGCAATAGAGGTATAATTAATGATGTTCAAAACCAATTATCAGTAAAATAATTTCAGCAATGTATTTTTTTATAAAAAATATCTTATCAATCGCAGTGATGAGTTTAGTCGTAGCGGGATTATTCGGTAATTTTGCTTTTGCTGAGGATATTATTCCTTGCGGACCCGCTTCTTTGGGGTTTAGTGAAGAATGTAATACTTGCCAATTATATCAACTGCTCCAGAATGTCATTGACTTTATCACACTTCAGATAGCTCCAGTTTTGGCTGTCGTGATGATTTTGGTCGGAGCATTTTTCTTGATTACGGCTGGTGGCTCAGAAGAATCTGTAAAGAGGGGCCGAGACATTATAACAAAGACCATCATAGGCATATTGATTATTATGGGATCATGGCTAGTCATTGATACTGTCTTGTTGGGTTTGGCCAAGGATTATAGCAGTGGCGGATCCAAACCATGGAACAAGATAAAGTGTGACATAATACCGGAAACAGCCAAGCCATCATCTGGGGTCTTGCCTCCTGGAACGCCAAAAACTCCGGCAAAACCGACCGCGCCGACATCGAGATCATGGTATGAAAAACACCCTGAATTGAAAAGCAAGGATACAACCGGATCGAATTGGACATTGACCGAAAAGGCCCAACTATATACTCACGATGAAGCTTTGCAGAAATTAAAGGATCAGGGAATCAATGTTTATGGTTCCGGCGGGCTCTGCGCCAATCACAATAGCTCTGGATGCACGAGTCTCAACGGTGTTCCTAAAGAAGCGATAAACACATTAATTGAATCTAGGAAGAGTTGTAACTGTAATATAACGGTGACTGGTGGGACGGAAGGTGGACATCAAAGCCAAGGATTCGGCAAGGCGTCGATTGATCTTAGTTATAGTGATAGTTTGTATAGTAGCCTGCAAAAACAATCGGGAGTGTATGTCGTCAGAGAAAAACAATTCAATAAAGATGGCACGTGCGATGCCAGTTGGACTTGCTATTCTCACGTCACAGGAACGCATATGAGTTTTTATGATTCGGGCGCTGATCTATACAAATAGAAATCGATAAAATTCAGCATTGACGGAAAGATTGTCTTTTGACAACAAGTTTATCTTAAGATAAACTTGTATTATATGAAAAACACAATCATCGGGCTTAAGGAGTTGAGAGAAAAAACAGAAAATTATATTTCCCAAGTCAAAAAGGGAAAGTCTTTTATTGTTGTTCGCAAATCAAGGCCCGTGTTTAAGCTTGCTCCAATAACTGAAGAAGATGAAAAATGGGAGACGGTAATTGATTTTACAAAAATAAAAAAGGGAGGAGTTGACATAGAAGATATTTTGGCAAAATTATAATCAATAAAGGCAAGACGAATTAAATGGATAAAATATCCAAGGTCCTTGGAAAATTAACAAAAAAAGAACGAGAAAATATAAAATTAATTCTGGTTAATTTATTAAGTGGCAAGACTAAAGTATTTGATATTAAAAAATTAAAAGGAAGAGAAGATATCTTTAGGATTCGAAAAAATAAAATAAGAATTATCTATAGAAGAGATGAAAAAGGAAAGATTTTTATAATAAAAATAGACAGAAGAAGTGAGGATACATATAGATTTTAGAACAAAATCGTACAAAAACCCCGCCCCAAAGGTGGGGTTTTTGATTGACTAAAAATGGTAAATATGGTAGTTTGCAAACCTAAATGTACGTTGAAAAATAAAAAGGAGGAATAAGGCTATGGAAAGAGGGATTTATGCTGCAAGTCTAGATCCGATTACTTTGGGGCACATTGATGTCGCCAAGAGGGCATCGAAGATGTTTAAGGAGTTGATTGTGGCCATCGGTAGCAATCCTGACAAGAAATATATGTTTTCTCTTGAGGAGAGGATCGATATGGCCAGGCATTCCTTGATGAGTATTCCAAATATAAGAGTCACTTCTTTTGCCGGATTGCTGATAGACTTTGCCTATGAGCAGAAGGCTGATGCAATCGTGAAGGGGGTGCGTGATGACACGGATTTTACTTATGAGCAATTGCTTCATCAGGTGGGCTTAAGCCAGAAATTAGGCATAGAAACGATACCTCTTTTTGCCAATAACGATTTGAAGCATATAAGCTCTAGCGTCGTGAAAGCAATACAGAAAGAGCAGGGATGCATCGATGGGTATGTCCCGCTCTATGTGAAGCAGCGCTTGGAGGCGAAAATATCCGGCCAGTATATTATCGGGATTACCGGGGAGATTGGCGCAGGAAAATCTTACGTGGGCAATCTTTTGGTGGAATTTGGCAAAGAAAAGAACATCCAAATACATAATATAGAGATGGATATGATCGGCCATCGGATTCTTGGAGAATTAACGGATCCGGTCTATGTCGAACTTCGCGCAGAAATCGCGGAGATGTTCGGCAAAGAAGTTTTAAAATCCGGTGGATTTATAGATCGGAAAGTGCTCGGAGAAATAGTTTTTAATAATCCGGAAAAAATGAAGCAGCTGAACAAACTGATGTATACGCCGCTGATTACTCGGCTTCGCCGAGAGATTTATGGCAAAAAAGGCGTGATCTTGCTCAATGCGGCTTTGCTTGCAGAATTGGGATTGACGAATCTTTGCAATAATAATTTTATCTTTGTCAAAACAGACAAAGATGTGCAAATGCGAAGATTGCGGGAAAGAGGATTGAGCGACGAGCAGATAAACCGCAGACTGGAAAGCCAGTATAGCGGAGAAGAGAAGATGATGGCTTGTAAAAATGCTTTAAATGGATCTTATGGGCAATGTATCGTGGTAGATAACAGCAAGAGCAAAGAAAGCATGATGCTTGACTGCAAAGAGGTATTTAGGATTTTTGGAATAAGCTATGGAGGTGGGGAATGAATGGGATACTGATGTACGGAAGATGGTTTGATTTGATGGCACGCTTAGGTGTGCCATTTGTAAAATTGGGCAATGCCTTAAAATTTTTTGAAGAGTTGCATTATGCATACAGCTCAAGAGCGTATCATAATTTAAGGCATATCGAAATGTGCCTTGATGAATTAGATGGTTATTGTGCGAACCTAAAAACATTTTGGGGACAACCACAATACACGGATATAGAATTGGCGCTATGGTATCACGATGCCGTTTGTTGTCAGAATGGAAATGATGAAGAAAGCAGTGCTAATCTTGCCGTTAGTCGTTTAGATATGCTTGATCTTAAGCATATAGCATGCAAGGTTTCGGAGTTGATTATGGTGGGGACAAAGCACGGAAATAATCAGGAATTAAAGAGAGAATATGTCACCGAAGAAAAAATAAATATCATACATGATGTCGATTTAGCCATTTTAGGGCAAGAGGGAAAAACATTTGATGATTACGAAAGGGGAATAATGAGAGAATATGCTCATATTCCCGAGGATGTTTTTCGAAAAAAAAGAGCTGAGATCTTGCAAGGATTTCTTGATCGCCCGCAAATATATAGGACCAAGTATTTTTTTGAAAAATATGAAGAGCGAGCTAGGGAAAATATAAAACGATCGATCGCGAGGTTAACCTCGTAGATAAAAAATTAAAACACCGGGTTTTTGTACCGGTGTTTTTTGTTGCTTTTAATCTGGTTATGGTTTAGATTTTTGAAATGCCAGGTAGTGAAATTTTGACAATAAATAGGTCAAAAAGTCTTATCTGGAATTTTAATGTTTGAAAATAATGAGTTCATGTCTTTTAAGATATAGTTAAATTTTTACTACCTGGAATGGAAAACATCAAAAAAATAAAAAATATCGCTAAAGAACTAGGCTTTGACCTGGTTGGTATTGCGAAGGCGGAAACACTTGAAAAAGAGGGTGTGCTGCTCGATGAAAATATCACTAAGGGGTATTACGGCAACATGAAATGGCTGGAAGAAGTTGCAGAAAAGAGAAAAGATATTTTGAAAGTAATGCCTGGCGCCAAGAGCGTGATTTGCGTTGCGATGAACTATTATGGCGGTGAAGATGAAAAAAGAAAAAATCAATCTTTCGGGCAGATTGCCAGATATGCCTATGGCCGGGATTATCACAAAATTTTTGATAAAAAATTAAAATTGTTCGCGCAAAAATTGAAAGAGATTTTTCCAGACAGCGAGTTTAAATATTATTCTGATACCGGGCCGGTGCTGGAGCGGGCGTGGGCGATGCGTGCCGGACTGGGATTTGTCGGTAAAAATACAAATTTAATAACAAAATATGGTTCGTGGGTTTTGCTGGGGGAAGTTATTTCGGATATTGATTTGATATACTCGCCGGAACAATACTTTTCAGAAACATTCGCTTCGCTTTCCTGCCTGCCGGCAGGCATGGCCAGCGGCTCCGCTCATTCGTCCTCGGAAAATTTGTTTTCTGATGCTTCGCAATTATATCAGAAAACACCAAGCAAATTTTCCTGTGGATGTTCTTCAAAACATTGTTCCGGCGAGTATAAACAATTATCAAATTGCGGCTCCTGTCGCAGATGTTTGGATATTTGTCCCACTGGCGCATTGGAAGCGCCTTATACCGTAAACGCTAGTAAGTGCATTTCTTATTTAACAATAGAGCATAAAGGCGAGATACCGGTAGAGCTGCGGGGAAAAATGGGCAATTGGATTTTCGGCTGTGATATATGTCAAAAAAAATGCCCGTTTAATGTGGGCCGACAACAAAAAGGAGGGGACATTGAATTAACTCAAAAACCGAACGCCGGATCAACACGAGATTTAAAAGAAATATTGTCCATAAAAACTGATGAGGAGTTTTTGGAAAAATTCGCCGGATCTCCGGTGATGCGGGCGAAAAGGCGCGGACTCGTGAGGAATGCCTGCGTTGCGGCGGGCAATTCCGGCGATAAATCATTGATTCCGTATCTTGAGGCGCTTCTTGACGATGACGATATTGTCGCGGGTCATGCCAAATGGGCGATTGGGAGGCTCGATATGTGAACGGGTTGTTGCATTTTGTCTTGACCATATATTTTTTAAAAATATGATATAATAAAATAAATATGACCAACCAAAAGAAAATTTTAATTTTAACGACAATCATATCTGTAGCGATAATCATTGCAGGAATTTTCCTTTATAACCGGTATCAAGCAGGCAAATTGGAGCAGGAGCCAAAACAGGAGTTAGAGATATCCAAGGAACAGCAGGCGATAATGAATCAAATGAAGGAGCTTGATCGTCAAAAGTCATCTACTGCTACGTCCGAAAAGGTATCGGTCAAAGATCAAATGCAAACACTGGATGAGCTGCGCCAAGAAGCAATACCTGATTTACAACCCAAAATGAAGCCAAAGCCAAAAGAACCAATAAAAGACCAGATGAATGATTTAGACGCATTGCGTCAACTAGCCAGGTAAGATATGTCAATCCAATCATAAAGCAAGTATTATAATTTTAAAGTAAAATATATGGAAACATTAAAAGATTCTTTGAAGGCATTATTATTATCCTTGATTTTGTTGTTTTTTGTCGGGGTGGCTTATGCGTGGACAGAGCCAACAGCCAATCCTCCGTTGGCGAATAATAAATCTCCTTTAACGGTTGATAGTAGTGGTCAATATAAGGACGGATCCTTGGGAGTAGGGGGGTTATTCAAGGCTTATTCGACTGCAATATTTGATGGTAATGTCGGAATCGGAACCCAGACTCCTCAGGAAAAGCTTTCGGTGGCCGGAGTAATTGAAACTGCCGGAGGCATCAAGTTTTCTGATAACACGATACAGACAACATCGAGCACTAATAGTAGTACGAGTTTTGTGACAGG
>CAYHBU010000051.1:0-6185 GCA_964354925.1 uncultured Candidatus Saccharibacteria bacterium
GCAGGTTTCTGTTGGTTAAACTAAAAAACTCGCTAATATAGCGAGTTTTTTAGTTTTTGTGGTAGCCCTGATTTTTAGACTCTCCTTCTTTATTTACCCTGTCACACTGACCACCTCTTCGATTGTGGTTAATCCATTCAGGATTTTAACGAAACCTTCTTGTCTCATCGTTATCATTCCTTTTTTCTCAGCTATTTTTTTGAGATCATAGACGGAAGGGGATTTTAGGATCAAACTCTTTATTTCTTCGTCGAGATAAAATAATTCGAAGATTCCGATACGGCCCTTGTATCCGGTATTGTTGCAAGCATCACAACCTTTTGGTTGAGGTATTTCCGTGTTCTCATTTATTTCTGGGATGTTATATTCTTTTGGTAAACCAGATAAATTTTCCTTTAATAATCCTAATTCATAGTCGTTAACTTTTCTTTTTATTCCACATTTTTTACAAATTTTTCTCACTAGACGTTGGGCGAGGGCCATATTTATGGCTTGTGCCAATATGGATGGATTGGTGTCCATATCTATCAAGCGGGGGATTGATGCGATAGCATCATTGGTGTGGAGTGTGGAAAATACCAAGTGGCCGGTTAGGGCGGCGTGTATTGCGACTTCTACGGTTTCTTTATCACGCATTTCGCCAAGCAGGATGATATCGGGGTCTTGCCTGAGAATAGATCTTAAAGCTGAGGCAAAGGTCAATCCTTTTTCTGGGCTGACTTGGGTCTGGGCAAACCCCTCGACATGATATTCGACAGGATCCTCAATTGTTATGATTTTGACCTCTGGCGAATTTAATTTTTTCAAAAAGGCATAAAGAGTAGTGGTTTTACCTGAGCCGGTCGGACCAGTGACCAAGATGATGCCGTTTGGCCTCTGGATTTCTCGCGAGATGATGTCGTAGTGGAATTTTTGGAAACCCAATTCTTCGAGCGGTACCGAAATGGCTTTAGGATGGAGAATGCGCATAACTATGTCTTCGCCATAGGCGCCAGGCAATATCGACACGCGGACCTCGACTTCAAGTCCGCCTAATTTTATCGTAAATCTACCATCTTGTGGGATTTCAGTAATATTTATTTTTAATCCAGAAATTAGCTTTATCCTTGTCAGTATGGATTTGTATATTTTCTTGTCACAAGTGAATATATTTTGGAGTAGGCCATCAATGCGGAATCTCAAATCAACATCATTGTTTTTCGGCTCAAAATGGATATCTGAGGCACCAAGGCCGAGCGACGATCCGATCATCAATTCCAAGACGTGGACCACGTCTTCGTGGGTTGTTTTGAATTTATTTTGAGCGTCAGCGACCGTTTTTATCTCTTTTTCGAAAGCGGATATAGTGTCAGGCGATATTTCAAGACTACCAGTAATATCCTTTTTTTCGCCCATTGTCTTATAAAATTCCCAAGCCTTTTTCAGGCTACGCAGGGACACGACCATCATCTTGATGCGATATTTTTTTTCAATACCCATCAAAGTATTTTTGGTGTTGGGATTTTGAGGGTCGCGAACAGTAATAAGGAGTGTGTCGTCGGTTTTTTGGATGATTGCCATTTCTGAATCCGTGGCAGTTTGTTCATCAATCAAAAAAAGTGCTTCCGGATCGATGACGGCAATAAAAAGATTGGCATAGGGAAGATTATTTTTTTGAGCAGTATGCTGAGCGGCTTTCTCCTCGCCTTCTTTGTGCATTTCTTCCAATTTTTGTTGTTGTTTGTCTTCTTCGAATTGAGCGTGAGGCATGTTTCATTAAACAGTAAATATATGACACGAAGCATTTTATCATGTTTCATGCCATATATTTAATGTTGTATTATCCTATTCTACCATGAAATATTCAGTAGCGTAATTATTTTTTGCTGGGCCTGATCGATGTTTTCTGCCTTTATTTTACTAAAGATGCAATTTTCATAAACAGTGCCACCAATTTGACCCCCTGTCTTTTCAAAGTCAGTATTATTTTTTATGTAGGCCACAACTATAAATTCATGGTCTTTTTCCAGGAACAAAAAGATATTTTCTGCTTTGGTGAAATTCAATGACACCTCTCTGGCTAAAGCTACTAAAGTTTTTTTGTTTATCTCTTCCGTGATGGTGTCTCTCGGTATCTTAATAAAAAGATTATTTTTTATCTTTAGCAATTCTTTTTTGGCTAGTATTTTCGTGGCGAAATTAAAAAGGTGATCATCTTCCTCAGATAGAGTTGCTTTAATAATTAGTTCTTTTTTAGCTCCATAGTGGGTTAATGCCGGAAGAATATTTGTTGTTTGGCTGGTCAAGTTATTTTTTTTGAAATTATCAGTTGCTTCGACTAGTGACCACCCCAACCAATTGGCAATATCCCCGTTGATTAGTTTTGCATCTATTTGCTCCATTAACGGCAGGATGAGTTCGCTTTTTGAGGCATAGCTCTGGTTGATCAGGTTGACTGGTGGTTTTTGAGTGTCTTTTTCTGGAACCAATACAGGTCGATTATTTATATTGATGATCTCGGTTTGGCTAAAAAAATCTTTATTTTTTAAATAATCATCACCGATGTTTTTTAGGTTTGTGATCCCAACCAATATTATCAGGTCATGATTAAAGGGGGTGTATTCAAAAGAAACGTCGTTTTTAGTGAAATTTTCCTTTTCCGAATCAATGATTATTTTCAAGAAGCCTTCCTCGACTTCATATTTCAGTTGGTCGGGAGATTTTTGGGCTGTATTTATTTTTATGATGAAAGCCCGAGGATCGCATATCTCCTGTATCAAGAAAGAAGGGATCTTGAAAGAGGCGTTTTTAAATGTTTTTAAATTTTCTTCAATATTAAAAGAGGTTAAAACATCGACTCGTTTTCCAAGGGATTCTAGAAAGATGGCTAAACCGAAAGATGAGCCCATAGAATCTTTGTCTGGCAATTGGTCTGGTATTATCAGAATAGACCCGCTTTTTTCTATACTGTGAGATGCTTTTTGGATCAATTGTTCAATCATTGGATTTTGACCTGTTTATACCCCGTGATTTTTGAGTTTAATCTAGCGTAAAAATCCTATAAATGCAATGAAAAATAAAGAGGCTTTATGATTGATATTTTTGTAAAACGTGGTATTTTAAAAGCATAGCAGATTGAGTTCTTTCCATAAAAACAAAAAGGAGGTGCTTATGAAGATTTGTTTGTTTGTTGGCACTTTGTTGTTGTTGGTGTCTTGTGGCCAATGGTCTCCCAGATACTATTTTTACAATGAAAGTCACATCAGTGTCTACAATAATACTGGCCGTGAAATAGATGTTTTCCATCAGAGTGAACTGAAAACTCGTATACTCCCAGGAGAAGAGGTTGTCGTAATAATCCGTCGTCACCACGAGAAGAAGCATTGCTTGGCAGCCAAGATTATATCGGAAGACTCGATATCTTTCATCCAAAAATGCGTTTTCTCTGACCAGGATGATAAAATCATCATTTTCAGCAAAGAAGATCTTCAAAATAGGCACAGTTCTCCCTTGTAATAAGAGTGGTCGTCCTCCTGTTTGGTAGACGGCCACTTTCTTTTTTTGCCACATCAATCGATAATTCATATGATGGAAATAATTACTAAAAATCCTAAAGAAACCCAAAAAATCGCCAAGCTTTTTGCAAAAGAGATTTTAAGTATGGGGGATGATAGGGAGAAGGCGCTGACTATCGCCCTGGACGGTGACTTGGGGGCGGGCAAGACTACGTTCGTGCAAGGATTAGTTTCTGGTTTTGGAATAAAGGAAGAGGTGTCTAGTCCGACATTTTTGATAATGAAAAAAATAGAGCTCCACAAACACAATCTACGAACTACTACTCGCAAATCACAATCTAATTTTAGAAATTTATATCACCTTGATTGTTATCGTTTGAAAAGCGGTAAGGATTTGAGCGACCTGGATATTAAGGAAATATTGAGCGACAAGGAGAATGTCGTCTTGATAGAGTGGGCCGGCAACGTAAAGAGCGTATTGCCAAAAAATCTAATCAGGATAAAATTTGAGTATAAAGGCGAAAAAGAAAGATCTATTAATTTTCACTGGAGTAAATAATTTTATGGACTCAAAGCAGTGTTCTGTTGTCGTTCCAACATTCAACAGGTTGTCATATTTGAAAAAATGCATGGATTCGTTATTGGCATCGGATTTCGGAGATTTTGAAATCATTGTTGTAAATGATGCGTCAACTGATGGCACTAGGGAGTACTTGAATGGTTTTAGAGACAAGAACGTCAAGGTGATACATAATAAGGAAAATCTTGGCAAAAGCAAATCAAGAAATCAGGGGATAAAAATATCCAGTGGTAATATTATTGCTTTCACTGATGATGATTGTGTGGTTGATGGGGATTGGATAAAAAATCTGATCAAGGAATTCGGTGATGGAAATACAGGGTTTGTGATTGGAAGTGTTTTTTATGTTTCTCAGAATTTCAGGGCGCATTTTCCAGAAAGAATAGTCCAAAACAAAAAAGCTGTGTGGCCAATGACCTGCAACATGGCTTACCGCAAAAGAGTTTTGGATAAGATCGGCTATTTTAATGCGAAATATGATGGTTATGATAATGAGGATACGGAATTAGCTTTGCGAGCGATTGACCAGGGAGAGTATTATAATAGAGCTGAAGATGCGGTCGTATTCCACCAACAATCTTTTTGGTCTGCGAAATCTCTTCTGAAATCAGCTCGCAATGCCGCAGCATGGTCGCTGCTCAAGAAAGAGTATCCAGACAATTATTTGTTCTTTGGTGGACCGGTTAAGTTTGGCGTCGTGGTTAGTCCGATCGATTATTTTTATATTCTATTTTTTCCAGTAATCTTGCCTGTTGTGTTGGGCAGGTATTTATTGAACGGAAAAAAAGATTTAAAGATATTTTTTGCCAAGTGGCCTACTTATCTTATCCTGAGGCGTTATTATATTTGGAGTGAGGCTATAAAAAATAAAATTTTAATGATTTAAGAAAAGGTATAAAATGTAGATATGATGTTTCCAGGGATTTTTAAGATAAAAATAAATAATATCATCAAGATATTAATTGCTGTGATGACTTTCGTGACAGTGGCTGACGGCATGGCGGCACCAGTGTTCGCTATTTTTGTCACTCAAAAAATAGAGGGCGCCGATTTGACGACTATTGGATATGCTGTGGCTGTTTATTGGGTGACAAAGTCAATCTTACAGATGCCGATTTCTAAATATCTTGACAGGACCAAGGGAGAGAATGACGATCTGTTCGCTATAATGATAGGCATATTCATGTTTATTGTAGTTTATATTTTATATGTTTTTGCTAAGACAAAATTTGATCTATACCTATTGCAGGGACTTTTAGCATTTGGTGGAGCCTTGTTTGTGCCTCCTTGGTATGCTACTTTTACAAGACACGTTGATAAGTTTGAAATCAGTTTCGAGTGGAGTTTGAATTCTGGTCTGTTGGGAGTGGGAGTGGCAACGGCTGGAGCGCTTTCTGGAATACTCGCGACCAAATACGGGTTTAATATGCTTTTTATTGCGGCAGCAGTGATAAATATTGGGGCCTTATTGGCGTCAATGATGCTTTATAAATATTTGGTAAGACTGAACCATTCCGAGGCAGTATATCCAGAGATAATTAAAAAATAGAATCAGGGGTTTGTGGGCCAGATATGATTAATTTGTATTTGACCCGCGATCCCGTTTTAAAATTATGGCAAAAACACAAAAAACAAAAACACCAGTAAAGGTAAAAAAACAAATAAAAAAATACCAGACTGCTTTGAAAAAAGTTGTGAAAAAAGTAAAATCCGGCAAATCAAAAAGCCCTAAAACGTCCAAAAAGATTGCTGTGAAGCCGAACATGATAATCAGCGAAGTGATTGAAAGATATCCAGAAGCAATTAAGGTATTTTACGATTACGGCATTACCTGTGTTGGATGTTTTTTGGCTAGTAGCGAGACAGTGGAGCAGGGCATCAGCGCTCACGGGATAGATGTGAAGAGGTTCCTGGGCGACCTGAATAAAGAAATTAATAAATAAAGACGCCAAATATCAGTATTTTAAAAAGTAAAAACCCGCTTAGGTAGCGGGTTTTTTTGATGTTTATTTTTTTGTGCGACATTTCTCGGGAGACATCCCAAATCTTTGTACCGGCAACGATTGATCCAGAGTCATATCTTGAAAATCTTATAACAATGAAAAATAAAG
>CAYHBU010000052.1:0-6182 GCA_964354925.1 uncultured Candidatus Saccharibacteria bacterium
GCACGGAATATTGGGATTTTTCGTCGGTATGATTTTGGGTTTTATAGTACTGTCATTCGTGGGCATGATGATCGGCGCAGTGATTGGCGCAATATTTGGTGAATTAATGAGTGGTAAAAGGCCGGAAAGCGCATTGGGTTCTGGACTAGCTGCTATCTGGGGTATCGTTTTGGCGATGGCGGTAAAATTCGCAATCGCTTCAGTGATGGCGATTTATTTTTTTGTGAAATTGATAAGCTTGGCACTTTGATTTTGTTTGGATGGGAATTTCGTTGAATGTTAACGGAGCCTTATTTTTTTATTTGCTCAGTAGTGAAACTTTGACAATATGTAAGAACTATATTTGAGTTTAAAGATTATTAAAATGTCATCAAGGTTTGTTTGAGATAAGTCTGCTTGTTCGTTGCTCGGCAACGCAGTCAAAGTTCTATCGCCGGATTTGTTTTATCATTGATCGTTAAGGTATAATTATAATAGCAAGAATTTATTTTTATTGTAGTTGTTTTTAAATATCTCTCCCCTCAATGCATTATAAAAAGGTGAACTTAAAAAAACCCGTCAGATTTCTCACGATATTTTTTGTAGTCTTTGGATTACTTCTTTATACTTTTTTAAATGTTTTTAATTGGTGGGGCATTCAAATTGCTCGAGCGGCTGCACCGACGGTTGTTGGGGTTGGCACCGTTGCGAATGGGCCAGGGGCAATTACACCAGGGATGCCAAGCGGAGTTTTGACTGATGACGTTCTTTTGCTTTTTTTAGAAACTGCAGATCAAGTGATTACTATTTCTGGTGGGACTGAGACATGGACAGAGATTACAGGTTCTCCTGTTACCGGTGCCACGGGGACTCGGCTTACAGCTTTTTGGGCGAGAGCGTCACAAGATGCGCCTACCTCTCCGACTACATCAGATTCTGGAGATCATCAATTGGCTAGAATGATTGCATTTCGTGGCGTGGTCGGCACTGGAAATCCATGGGATGTTGTCACTACTACTACTGATAATACATCAAATACATCAGTATCTTTTCCTAGTGTGACCACAACTGTGTCAGATACTCTTGTCGTTATGGCTATCGCCGGAGATGGACCAGATGGAAATAGCACTGCCAATCTTTCCAGTTTTACGAATGCAAATCTCGCCAGTCTTACCGAACAGGTTGATAACAGGGTAAATTCTGGAGATGGAGGATTGCTTGGAGCGGCGACTGGTACAAAGGCGACCGCTGGTGCAATCGGCGCTACCACCGCTACTCTTGCCAATGCAGCAGTAAAAGCCATGATGACTATAGCTTTAAAACCAAACACTCCTCCCTCCCTCTCCATCTCTCAACCTGACGGCACCTCCGACACCATTGCCCAAGACGCCTCATACAATGTCACATATACCTTATCCGACACCGACAATGTCGTCACCGCTGCCTTTTACTATGACACTAACAACACTGGCCTCGACGGTACAGCTATCTCCGGAGCTTGCGCAACAGCAGCTGAAGGTACAGGAGCAACCTGTTCCTGGAATACCACTGGAGTAACCCCGGGTAGCTATTATGTCTACGGCATAACTAATGACGGAGTAAATCCTCAAGTCAGTGCGTATTCTTCAGGACAAATTACCATCAATGCTAGACCGACCATTTCTGTTTCTCAACCTGACGGCACCTCCGACACCATTGCCCAAGACGCCTCATACAATGTCACATATACCTTATCCGACACCGACAATGTCGTCACCGCTGCCTTTTACTATGACACTAACAACACTGGCCTCGACGGTACAGCTATCTCCGGAGCTTGCGCAACAGCAGCTGAAGGTACAGGAGCAACCTGTTCCTGGAATACCACTGGAGTAACCCCGGGTAGCTATTATGTCTACGGCATAACTAATGACGGAGTAAATCCTCAAGTCAGTGCGTATTCTTCAGGACAAATTACCATCAATGCTAGACCGACCATTTCTGTTTCTCAACCTGACGGCGTGTCCGATACCGTCAATCAAGGCGATTCATACAACATCACATATTCTTTATCCGATTCTGATGATGTCTCCACTGCAGCTTTTTATTTCGATACCAATAATTCCGGCCTCGATGGCACTGCCATCTCCGGAGCTTGCGCAACAGCAGCTGAAGGTACTAATGTCACTTGTTCATGGGATACGAGCGGAGCTTCTCCCGGCACGTATTATGTCTACGGCATCGCCAATGACGGAGTAAATTCAGTGAGTGCATATTCATCGGGACAAATCACCATCAATGCTCCGCCAACTCCCAATATCACAGTCTCCACTACAGGAACCCAAACTAGTTCTATGACAGTCCCCTCCACTGATCAATCCGTCGGAGGAGCTTTCACATTTCAGAGAAGCTCCGGTTCTGCCAATGTCACTCAAATCATTATCACTGAAACAGGTACGGTAAATGCCCAGACCAATCTTTCCAACCTCAAACTCTACTACGAAACTGCAGCCACTTGTTCTTTTGAGGGAACGGAAACTGCTTTTAATTCGACAGGAGTATCATTTAATTCTTCCGCCAAGGCAACTGCTACCGGCACTATGTCTGTCGGCACATCTCAAATCTGTGTCTACGCGACACTCAATGTTGGCTCCGGTGCATCAGACGCTCAAACTCTGGAAATTGAAATCTCTAATCCCTCTACAGAAGTGACTGCCTCAGCAGGAACTGTCAGTCCGTCAACTGCGGTAGCGATAGCGGGGACGACGACGTTGAATGTGCCCAATGAAGCACCCACCCTCTCCATCTCTCAACCCGATGGCACCTCCGATACCATCGCTCAAGATGGCTCATACAACATCACCTACACATTATCTGACACCGACAATGTCGTCACTGCTGCATTTTATCGTGACACCAATAATTCCGGTCTTGATGGCACGGCCATCACTGGAGCTTGTGCGACAGCAGCCGAAGGATCAGGAGTGACATGCTCATGGGACACAACCGGCATCACTCCTGGCTCATATTACGTCTACGGCATAACAAATGACGGAACCAATCCTCAAGTGAGCGCATATTCATCAGGTCAAATCACAATCAACGCCAGACCTACACTCACAGTAACCCAGCCTGATGGCGTATCCGATACTGTCACGCAAGGTGATTCTTACAATATTACTTACAACTTATCCGATACTGATAATGTTGTTACTGTGGCCATGTATTACGACACCAATAACACTGGTCTTGATGGCACTGCCATTACGGGTTCTTGCGCTTCAGCGGCTGAAGGTACGGGTGTTGCTTGTAGTTGGGGCACTTCGAGTGTTTCTCCCGGGTCATATTATGTGTATGGCATTACAAATGATGGTGTGAATTCTCAGGTGAGTGATTATTCGTCTGGTCAAATTACAATTAGCGCTCCGATTAACAGTCCGCCAGTTCTTACTATATCTCAGCCAGATGGCGCGTCAGATACAGTTACTGTTGGTGATTTATATAATGTTACTTATTCTTTATCCGACACTGACAATGTCGTCACTGCATCATTTTACTACGACACTAATAATTCCGGCCTCGATGGCAATGCCATATCCGGAGCTTGCGCAACAGCAGCGGAAGGCTCGAATGTCACTTGTTCATGGAATACTGCTGGAGTAGCAACTGGTAGTTACTATGTTTATGGCATTACCAATGACGGCACAAACCCTCAGGTTAGTGAATATTCATCGGGTCAGATTACAATAAATCCGATTCCGGTTTTGACAGTCTCCACTACAGGAACCCAAACTAGTTCTATGACAGTCCCCTCCACTGATCAATCCGTCGGAGGAGCTTTCACATTTCAGAGAAGCTCCGGTTCTGCCAATGTCACTCAAATCATTATCACTGAAACAGGTACGGTAAATGCCCAGACCAATCTTTCCAACCTCAAACTCTACTACGAAACTGCAGCCACTTGTTCTTTTGAGGGAACGGAAACTGCTTTTAATTCGACAGGAGTATCATTTAATTCTTCCGCCAAGGCAACTGCTACCGGCACTATGTCTGTCGGCACATCTCAAATCTGTGTCTACGCGACACTCAATGTTGGCTCCGGTGCATCAGACGCTCAAACTCTGGAAATTGAAATCTCTAATCCCTCTACAGAAGTGACTGCCTCAGCAGGAACTGTCAGTCCGTCAACTGCGGTAGCGATAGCGGGGACGACGACGTTGAATGAAATACCGGTAGTGACCGTTTCATCTGTCACTCCTAGTACCGGAGCTATCGGAGGGAATACCAGTGTGACTATTTCAGGATCTAATTTCCAATCTGGAGCTACGGTGACTTTTGATGGTTCTGCTGCAACTAATGTTGTTTTCGTGAGTGGCAACACTATCACAGCCAAGACTCCAGCTCATGCTGTTGGCACGATTGATGTCACAGTCACTAATCCTGACCTGACTAGTGGTACTCTTTTTAACGGCTTCACTTATGTGGGCGCGCCGACTGTAAATCTGACAGCTAGTCCGACAACTGTTTTTGACGGCGAGTCATTTATTATGAATTGGACTTCGACTGATGCCGATTCGTGCAATGCGTCAGGATCTTGGTCGGGATCGAAAGCCGTCTCTGGCAATGAAGCGATTACGCCGACGGCATCCGCTAGTTACACATTGTCTTGTACGGGTGCTGGAGGATCAGGTAGTGATTCGGTTTCGATACTTGTATTGCCAAGACAAGTGATATCAGGAGCTTCAGGTTTGCTGTTCCGTTTTGACGGATATGGATTTTCAAATGGAAAAGTTTACATATACGATAATGGCTCTTTATTTTCCCAGCTTCCTAGTGATGCGGATGGGAAATTTTCAACGATATTTCGTATTTCAAGTGCTTTAGAAAAACATCTGTTTAGTGTCATCGCATATGGCAAAGACGGCAACGCTTCTCCTAGCAAAACGTTCCCGAGCGAACTTTACTCTAGGGGCGGTCTCACCAATATCCTGATTGCTCCAAGTATTTCCTTGGACAAAAGATCATTGAATAAAAGAGAAAAATTACAAGTTTCAGGCTATGCGACGCCGAATAATAAAGTGAAGATAGAAATAGATAACAAACAAGTCATTGAAGTCACGGCAAGTAAGACAGGATATTATTTTTCATTGATTAGCATGTCTGATTTGGTCGAAGGTTCGCATCAGGCGAGAGTGTTGCAGTCGAGCTCTTCACAGACCAGCGATTACTCACTTTTGAAAATATTCAGGGTTGCAGAATTGTTTTCTGTAAATTCAGATTTGAATAGTGACGGAAAGCTGAATATCAGCGATTGGAGTATATTTTTGAGTAGCTGGTCTTCGCGCAATGAATCTTTGAGAAAAAAGATAGATTTGAATGGCGACGGTAAGATAAGCATTTTGGATTTGAGTTTGTTCTTGAGCAGTTTTAGTAGGAGATAATAAAAAAATTTGGTAAAATATAATAAACAATAATTCAATAATTTATGAAAAAACTAAACAGGGCGATTATTTTATCCGCTATCATTTCCTCTGCATTCTTATTCGGACAAGACGCTTTGGCTGCTAAGCTTTATATTTCTCCGCAAAGCGGAACGCAAGCATTGAATAAAACATTTTCCATCGATGTAAAGATAGATAGTCAAGGGGACGGAATAAATGCGGCGCAATCTAAAATAACATTTCCGCAAAATTTGCTAGAAGTAAAAAGTATCGACAAGGGCAGTTCTGTTTTTGGTTTTTGGCCAGAGGAGCCGTCTTTTTCCAATGAAAACGGGACAATCGACTTCATCGGGGGAACCGTAAATGGAGTTTCTGGAGCATCTTTGCAAATATTGAAAATTACATTCAATACCAAGTCGGCAGGGGATGTGCAAGTATTATTGGATGACAGTGCTGTCACCATCGATGATGGGACCGGTACAAATATCCTGACTGATATAATGGGAGCCAATTTCAAGATTTCCGCGACCGTCATTGCGCCTCCGACGCCAACACCAACTCCAGAAGCTCCATCAGGAGTCCAACCAAGCCTACCTTTGCCCGGAGAACCTATTCCGCCACCAATCATAATCGAGCGCGAGCCAGAGCCAGCCAAGGGCATCCCCGAGGCTCCGAATGTTTTTGTGCCCTTATATCCGGATCCGAATAATTGGTACAATATTACGACTCCATTCAATAGATCGGAAGAGCGTCGTGTAGGGAAAGAGTGTAGATCTCGGTGGT
>CAYHBU010000053.1:0-5952 GCA_964354925.1 uncultured Candidatus Saccharibacteria bacterium
TGCTTGCAAGCATATTGGCAGTTTTTCTTTTTATTGTTATATGTTTATTGAGCAGGTTCTAATATAGACTATTATTATTCGTGATATAATCTTTTTATGGAAATAGCAAAGCCAAAAACATTATTTTGGACCAGGCATAGCAAGGAAAAGATGCGGTTTTATAACCTATCAGAGTCGCGTGTCAAAAGAATCTTGCGCGCTCCGAAAAGGATCGAAGAAGGGGTTGCGCCCGAGACCATAGCGATGATGCAGGCGGCCGGGACGCCTAAAAATCCTTATGAAATCTGGGTGATGGTTGAAAATGAAAAGACACAGAAGAAGATCATATCAGCCTGGCGTTATCCGGGGCAAAGCAAGCCTAGGAGCGAAGCGTTGCTGAATATATTGAATAATGAATATGGCGAGTATAATGTATAAATCGATTAAATAAAAAATATGATCATATCTTATCTTGCGACAATTATGGGCGTAGTGATTTCTTGGGGATATTATTTTCAGGCCTATGATATTTTGAAGAAAAAATCAGCTAAAGGTGTTTCTTTGATTTCATATATTATTTTCGCCATAGGCACTTTGACCTGGCTAATTTATGGTCTCTATCTGAAAGACCAAACTATTGTCTGGGGATTTTCATGTGGTGTTATCGGTTCTTGGCTGGTGCTGATATTGATTATTTTTTATAGAAATAAAAATAATGACTAAAAAAAGATTATTTATTGCCATTAATTTACCAGATGCTACAAAAAAGAAAATTAGTGATGTAATCGTCAGTCTTGATTCGCAAGTTAATAGAAGGGTTGCCAAGCAAATCGGTTTCAGGTGGATGGAGCCTGAAAGTTGGCATTTGACCATCTCTTTTTTGGGGTATCAATTGGATGATTCAATCGGTCCAATCTTGAAATCAATGAAAGAGGTGGGTGGTGATTTTGCTGCGTTTAAAATCGGATTTGAAGATGTTGTTTGGGCGCCAGCCGGTAAATCACCACGTATGATTTGGATGATTGGCACGGAAAAAACTTCCAATGATTTAGCAATGCTAAAAAAGAAGTTAGAAGATTCCCTGATTGAAAACGGCGTAAGATTCAAGCCAGAAACCAGGAAGTATAATGCGCATCTGACCTTAGCACGATTTTCAGATGGTAAGAATTTCAATGATTTAAATATTGATTTGGCTAGTGTGCCAAGAAACATTTTTCAATCCATGGATTTTACTGCTCAAAGTATCGATCTGACGGAGTCAGAACTCGAACATGGTGGCGCGAGATATATTATTTTGCAGAAAGATAAATTCAGAAAATAGATTTTTAGAGAATGACTCCGGAAATCAGTCGGAGCCATTTTGTTTTTGTGGTTATTTTTGATAAAATATAATCATATTTAGGAATATAAATCTTTCTATGAAACAATTTTCTCTCGCTTATAAAATAATATTATTTTTCTCGATACTTATCTTGTCTGTCGTATCGATAATCGTCGCATACACATTTATTGAGGCTGAGACAATAATCGAAACTCAGATTACAAAAGATTTGACGGCAATTGCTGAGGCGACGGAGGGACAGATATTCATGTTTTTTGAAAAAACTAAAACGCTATCTTCAAGTTGGTCATCCGATGGCATTGTTCGCCAAACTGTTGAGGCAATCGTCAAGGATGGCGACAGATCCGCAGTTGGCAGTCTCAATGATCATCTTGTCAAAAATAAATTGCCTCTAGATAAATCGGTAGTCGTCGCTGATGTCTTGAATAAAGATATGTATGTGATTGCTTCATCGGACAGTAAGCGTATTGGCAACCTCGAGGAAGAACATCAAGAAGGAAAGAGTCTCGAGGATTTGATTTCTATGCAATACGGAGAATCGATGATTTCTAGCGTGAGGACTGAAAAGGAAGAGGATTACCACCCTGATTATCCTGTATTTCATGCTTTGTCTCCGATAAAATCATCTGCCGGAGATACGCTAGGGTTTCTGTTATTGCATTTTGCCAGCAGTGAACTGGACAAAATCGTTGTCGGCGAGTGGCAGGTCAGTCAAGGCGCGTTGAGCGGCCAAGAGTTTATTTTCAATCAAAAAACATCGGAAATGTTTTTAGTTAATCGAGATGGTTTTATGATAACCCGGTCTAGGTTCAAGGAAGATTCAGTTTTAAAGCAAAAAGTTGATAATCCGGCAACCCGAGCCTGTTTTGATAATAATGAAGAATATGAAGGCAGTTATGTTGGATATCTTGGTAGGGAGGTTTATGTTTCTACGATGTGTCTTGTTGTTTATGATACGGTTTTATTGACGGAAATAGGAACAGAGGAAATTTTTGCTTCGTTGATTGAAGAAAGAAATAATAGCATATTGTTGGGATTGACTATATGGATCTTGAGCATGATCGCAACATTCATATTTACTAATTTATCTATTGGAAAAATAAAAACCATCACCAAGGTTGCTGATGAGGTGGCAAAAAATAATTTTAGTGTCAGGGTGCCTGTAAAATCCAACGATGAAATCGGAGTATTGTCTAATGTATTTAATGTCATGCTTGATAATATAGAAAAGTCAAAATTTGATTTAGAAAATATCAATAAACAATTACAAGCAAGTTCCGAAGACCTTGAGCGATTGGCTGTTTCCCTTGAGGGCAAAGTAAAGTCTCGTACGATTGAACTTGAAGATATCAAGGCAAATCTAGAATTAAGGGTTCATGAAAAAACCATGGAGCTTCAAAAGCGCCTTGATGAGCTTGAGAAATTCAGGAGACTAACTATGGGCAGAGAATTGAGAATGATAGAATTAAAAGAAGAAATTGCATCATTGAAGATGAAGTCAGAAAAAGAAGGTAAAAACAGCATATAGTCAGTAGTCTGATAATCAAAACAAAGGTCGGTAAGCAGTCGGTTGTTTCATTGAAAATTATTTACTATGATCTCAATAAAGCGATATGGTTTGCTCTGTGTGCTTGGGGGAGAAGTGGCATATACGCTATGTATGGTGTATGGATTTTTTCTGGCTGGTAAAGCGGCTGAGTTGCACTTGGCAATATTCCAGCTCTTGCCAGGATTCACTAGCCTGACCTTAGGTAGTTGGTTTGCAGGGGTGGTCACTGTAGCCTTTTGGTCGGGATTCGGAGGAGTATATATTGCCTGGATGCACAATCATAGCTTAAAGAAGTAGATAGCTGCTTCTTGCTTGATTATTTTAATTTTAATTAAAGTTTGTAATCATGTGCGGCAGATATGTTTATAAAACAAAAACCCCCGCTTATAGCGGGGGTTTTTGTTTTATTTTGGAGCGGGTGAGGGGAATCGGACCCCTTTCATCAGCTTGGAAAGCTGAGGTAATACCAGTATACGACACCCGCCTAAATTTATTATGCTTCTCAATTTATATCAAAATATCAGACAATAATCAAGAATAATATAAGTAATATTTGATATGGGCGTTTTATGATTTGTTTCGGATCGCGGAATGCCTAAACTTGCGAATCTGGATATTTTTTCAGATGACGTTCTATCAGGACTATAATTATCGATAACCAGGTTCCCGATATGGCGTAGCTGGCAAAGGTGTCGCTTGGCCAATGAGCGCCAAGGTATATCCTGGTAAACCCGGCAAGCAATATTATCAAGCTACAAATCATCATTAGAAAATTTCGTAGTATCTTATTCTGTATTTTTTTATAAAAAAAATACATCAAGAATCCGTAAAAGGAAACTGCCGCAATGGTATGACCAGAGGGAAAGCTGGGAGATGATTCTGAGACAAGTGCCATAAATTCTGGCGGTCTATGCCTGCCGATGGAATTTTTGATGATAAAGGCGATTAATTCTGTGACGCCGATTGTCAGGGCAATGCCCATCGAATAGATGTAGTGCTTTTTCCAGAACAATATAGCAGCTGCAAGTATCGTCCAGGCAATCATTGCTTTCGTGTCTCCAAAGTCAGTAAAATATTTAAGGATGTCGACTATAGAGTCGGATCGTAGCATCACAACCTCATTTTGAATAGTCAAATCTAACTTTACCAAAATCTTAAAATTAGCTAAGAGCTTTGACAAGAAAGCGAATAATAATGTAAGTGTAAGATAGCTTAAAAGAGCGATAAAGAAATCTTTATCTAGAAATCGTTGTAGAGTGGTTAGTTGTATTTTTATTTCTTGTCTCATTTTGTGGTTTCCATAATCGATCTTATTAATCCTATGCCCACCTAGATTCTAGCATTTTTAAACTCTTGATTTCAATTGAATGTTTTTGATTGCAGTATCGATGATGGCTAGTATTTTAAGTGAATGTCATTATTGTAGCATACTGGAATAAATCTCTTGACCAAAGAAGTTTTATATGCTAATTTTTTCCCCACAAGTTTGCTGTTTTTTTAAAATCATGAGAAAGGAGGTGATTTTCTGTTTTTGGTGTGTTTTTGATAAATAAATGGTGCAATAGCGCACCCACTAAAAGGAGAAGAAGAATTATGAGGAGATCGTTCCTGTTATCGATTCTATTCGTGGCTGTTATCGCTTTTACTACTCCCGTTTTCGCTGCCTCTATTGGCAATCCCGAAACCATCGGCGAGTCCGGTAAAGTGGCTGTGGGCATCGAATACGACGATAGCCGCCAGAGTCTTCATCTGAAGGACGGAAGGGTCAATGATGGTGTCACGGGCAGCAGCTTCAATGCGAGCAGTATGCGTCTTAAGACGCATACGGAATACGCAACCATAACGGTCGGCGCACTGCAGAACCTCGATGTGTTTGCTAGTCTTGGCGTCAACAAGGCCAGGCTCAATCTTAACACAGAGTATGGCGACGGAGGTTACGAAACCTTCGAGATAAATGACGGTTCTAATATTGCATGGAAGACCGGAGTAAAAGGAACATTCGCCGATATTTCAGGTATCAAGCTCGGCGGTATGGTCCAGTATAGCGCCTTCAAGATGAATGACACTTTCAAGGTCGATGGCACGGAGCTTGACGACTTATTTGCTCCCGTGTCCGCATCCTATAATTCGAAGACTCGCGTTCACGAGTGGCAGGCGGCGCTGACTGCGGGTACTAAGGTGGCAATGTTTACGCCTTATGCCGGCGTGACGTATGCGAAGACATCCGTATCCAGCGATACTGATATCCATGTCGCATCTGACGGAGTAAACCCTGCCTATGATGTGAATGTAAGCATAGAGGCAAAACAGGCACATTCATTCGGTGGCGTTGTCGGCACCGGTATCAATGACGCACTGTTTAAGGGCGTCAATCTCAATATGGAGGGACGTTTAGGCAACGAAGATGCTTTAACAGCAACAATAAACTACCAGTTCTAAAAAGTTCTAAAAGAACAAAAACCTTTTTCAGAAAAACAAAAAGACCCCATCGAAAATGATGGGGTCTTTTTTATATGTAATAATCAACTAAAGACAGTCACTTTTTTATCTGGTTAATTTATGGTATTCTTGAGTCATAATTTATAATTTTGAACACGAAAATGCCAAAAGTTTTAATCTTGGGTGCGGGGTTTGGCGGAGTGAGGTGTGCGCTTGATCTGGAGAAGTCAGCCCCTAAAGACCTTGTGATAGTAGTGATCGATAAAAATGACTATCATACCTTCCAGCCGGCTCTATATGAGACAGCCAGCGCTTTTTATGTTGGCGATAATCCAAAAAGTCAGAAATTTAATTTCCATAAAATTAAAAGAAGCGCCGCAGTCCCACTCGGAGACATATTTGGTGGTAAAAACATAAGGTTCCATCAAGCAGAAGTCAAGGGCGTTGATGTAAATTCAAAAAATGTGTCTTTGTCTTCTGGCGAAGTAATGAACTATGATTATTTGGTATTGGCGTTGGGTTCAGAGACTAATTATTTCGGCATTCCGCATATGGCCGAAAAAGCATACCCTTTAAAAACTGTTGAAGATGCGCTAAATATAAAGTCAGCAATTGATGAATTGTTCTACAATAAAAAGTCAGA
>CAYHBU010000054.1:0-5500 GCA_964354925.1 uncultured Candidatus Saccharibacteria bacterium
TCCTCGATCGAATCATTAATCTCTTTTTTTAACGACTCTATCTTTTTCTCTATCTCATCAAAGCCCCTTTCGATGCTCAATCTTTTTTCTTCTATGAATCTGATCAGATCATTTTTCATCATACCGGCCATCCTTTTTTCTGTCTCTGTTTTCTTTCTTGAGCATTTCGTCGAATTCTTCATCCATATTGGATCCCGTAGTCAGAACAAAATAAATGCCGACCATAGCTATCACTATCACCAGAATCAATATGTCCCACATGATAACACCTCCTTTTTTGTTTTTAAAAAACTGAAATGATGATATTATATTATTAAGAATAAATAAATTATACCATAAAATATACAAATAATCAATACCTGAAATATCTATGAGAATATCTTATTCAGCTATCGAGGTGTTCAAAAAATGCCCCCAAAAATATAAATTCAAAGAAATAGACAGGATCAAGGAGCCTTCATCGATTGATGCGATGTTCGGCGCCGCCATCCATGATGCGCTCCAATACTTTCACAGCCAGAAACAGCTCCCCTCGCTAGAATCACTGATAAAATATTTCTTCGAGGAATGGGACGAGCGGAAGGAAAAAATGAAAGAAAAAAATATTCCAGATTTCCAATGGCAACTCACGGGACAAGAAGCAAAGAATATCTTGACCAACTACTACAATGACAGCAAGGACAAAAATTGCCATGTCGTAGCACTGGAATCAAAATTCGAAGTTCCAATCGAACATAATGGAGACTTCCATATCCTCACCGGAAAAATAGACCGCATAGACCGCCTTGAAGACGGCTCATTTGAAATCATAGATTACAAAACTAGCAGACAATTGCCGTCTCAAGAGACAATAAATGAGAACCTGCAACTATCCATCTATCATCTCGGATTAATAGAAAAGTGGCCGGAATTCAAATCCCGTGACATCAAACTGACTTTATATTTCCTAAAACATCGCGAAAAAATAAGTTCCAAAAAAGATGACCGCAATCTTACCGAAACGAAAGAAAAATTGATAAAAACCATCTCCGAAATACAAAACAGCAAGTTCTCCCCTACCGCCTCAGGACTTTGTGATTTTTGCGGATATAAGAATATCTGTCCTATGTGGAAACACAAAACATCAGCCGATGAGCAAGATCAAATTGATGTTTCGACAACCGACATCAAATCGATTATTTCAGAATTCGTAGATACAAAATCAAAAATAAGCGACCATGAAAAACGACTCGACGAATTAAAAGACATCATCAATAGCTATTGCGACCAACAAGGACTTGAGCAGGTATTCAACAATGACGGCATCTCTATTATGCGCCAACTCCAACAACGGCATGACTATGATGTCGACAAAATCAAGGCCATATTAGAACCTCTCAATAAATGGCACGAAGTGATTGCGATTGATTCTAAAAAATTACAGACCATCCAAAAGAGTTTGCCTATCCATATCAGGAACGCCCTGAAAGACTCCAAGGTCTTCGCATCGGAGTTTAAAAAATTCCTAGTCAAGAAAAATAAATCCCAAGAAGAAGAGCAATTGTAGAAAAGACAAGAGACTATTTTCTTTAAACGAACAAGTTCTTATTTATTCGTTATCAATCCTTTGCAATTTTGCGCCGGTTTATAACCAGCCTTTTCAGCTTCGTCCATGGTGCCAAATTTTATCTTATTGTCCTCTTTTATCGCTTTAGCACCGGGACAATCCGGCAAATGATAGTATTTGCCTTTCTTGCTTGCCACATAGATATTGGCTGGCACTACTGATTTTTTAGCGCCCTCCCTTAATGGCCCGACTTCTCCTGAGACTGAATCACTTATCTCGCCTTTTGATCCTGGCGTCAACATCCCTTTTTCAATGATAATCGGCGCTTTGATTGCTTGGTCTTTTTGCCATAAAATACCCAAACCAAAACAAATAACCCCTATCAATAAAAAGGCAACCAGAAACACCAACCTATCCTCGTTGACAATGATCCAATTCTTAGCTTTTATGACTGTTGACTTTATATCCATATTTATATTATAATAGCCCCATTAAGAGTAAGCAATGATTTGAAATAAAGCGCTCAGGCGCTTTATTTCAAATCAAGAAATTATGGCACATACCAAATCGGGCGGGTCAACCAAATACGGTCGCGATTCTGAGTCGAAACGTCTAGGTGTGAAATTATATGCTGGACAGCCGGCTAAACCAGGCAGTATCATCATAAGACAACGAGGCACTAAATATCTCGCTGGAGAAAACACTAAAATGGGCGCAGATGACACAATTTACGCGATCAAGAACGGCGTAGTCGGATTCTTTGAAAAGAAGAAACTTCTATTCACCGGAAGAAAGAGAACTGTAAAGGTTGTAACCGTCAAATAACACATAATAAAACTCCGCACTTAGCGGAGTTTTATTATGTTTAAGTTAACTGACATCAGCTAATCGCTGGCCGTCAAACTACTTTTCTACTTCAGCAACTATCTTGATTGTCGTCTCAATGCCATGACCGAGATCCAATTTAACATTATGAGATCCTAATGTCTTGATGTTTTCGTCCAAAAGCACTTGCGACTTGTCGATGTCAAATCCCACTTTCTTGAGAGAAGAAATTACCTTAGTGACCGTGACTGATCCGAATGGTTTGCCGTCTCCTCCAGTCTTCAATGGCACTTTTATCTCTAATCCTTTCAATTTCTCGCCGAGCTCCTTGGCCTGGCTAATATCATCGTTCTTTTTGCGTTCAATCGCCTTCTTATTAGACTCTATCCTTGCCAAGAGCTGTGACGTCGCCAAAGCGGCTGATTTTTGAGGAATCAAAAAATTCTTGGCATAACCATCGGGGACTTCCTTGATGTCGCCCATCTTTCCGATATTTTTAACGTCTTTGAGTAAAACTATTTTCATTGCTTTTGCAACAATTAACTTGCAACAATTAATATTTAACTTCGGATAAATAATTAAATGCTATTTGTTTCGCGTTAAAGGTTAACTGTTATTTCTTAAATGTTTTTATAATTTCCAACGCCTTATCCAATTGCGGATCCCTATCGTTTTCCATGTCTTCATCTGTGATATTGACTTCAATATCTGGTTGAAGACCGCCATCTGAAATAGAATAGCCTTTGGGTGTCAGCCATTTTGCAATCGTCACTTTCAAAGAAGCGCCTCTCTCCATATCTTCCAATTTCTGGACTGATCCTTTGCCGAATGTTTTTCCACCAATCAACTGTATGCCCCTGACATCTCTCAATGCACCAGCCAATATCTCGGAAGCTGAAGCTGATCCTTCATTGGTCAGAACGACCATTGGTAAATCTTTTAATACTCCAGGACCATAGCTCTTATGATCGACTTTTTGTCCGTTGCCAAAATCTTCGGAAACGACTATCTCGCCCACAGGCAAGAATATTGAAGCAATATCTATGGAAACGTCCAAAAGTCCTCCTGGATTATTTCTCAGATCAAGCACCATGCCTTGCGCGCCAGCAAGCAACGCCTCCCTCAATGCATTTCTTAATTCCGAAGAAGAGTTGCCATAGAAATGATACAGCGCGATATATGCGATATTGCCATCTTTCATTTCAAATTTTGCGGTCGGGATACTGATGAGCCCGCGAGTAATCTTGATCTCTTTTGCTTTTTCCAGTCCGTCACGAGTGATGTATAAAATCACTTCTGTGCCCTTGGGACCACGGATCAGTGACACAGCTTCATCAACGGTCAATTCCGCTGTCATAGTATCATTGATTTTTAGAATCTTATCCCCCGCCCTAAGGCCGGCTTTTTCTGCAGGAGAATCTTTGAGTGGTGATATGATGGTCAGAATATTTTTCCTGATGCCTATTTCCGCGCCAATACCCTCAAAACTACCAGAAACATCATCTTTGAATTTCTTGGCTTCTTCTGGAGCCATAAACACCGTATATGGATCGTTCAATGCCTTTACCATACCGGAAATAGCGCCATAGACCATAGCTTCCTTATCTATTTTTGTCTTATCAACAAAAGAATCTTCGATATCTTTCCAGACTTCCCAAAAAAGACTGAAGTCCACATCTTGAGGCTTGCCATCTTCTTTATTGGCAACACCAGATACTTTTTCCGAAGCCGGAACATAATCATAACCGACGATAATCCCCACTCCAAAAGCTGAAATTACTAAGATGACTATGATCCCGAATTTTAAAACGATTTTTAGTATTTTTTTAGTATTATCAGTCATACGATTAATTATTTAAAATATTTTTTGAAATCTCCCTAATTTTATTAAAACTGCCGTCTTTTGGCAAAAGCACGTAGGCGCCGTTGATGGTGGTATGGGTCAATGTTCCATCTTCCGTGCTGAAAACTTTATGCTTTATATTCTTGTCCTCAATCTGCTGGACTGATTTTGAGAACTTAACTATATCAAAAATAGTGATGTCTGTTTTTATCCTATTTTCCAATATCTCAAGTATAGCATTGATTTTGAAGGGATTCGCCAAAAATCCGATTTCTGTCGCCTGATTCTTCATGGCCACCAATACTTGTTGTTGCCTGCGCGCCCTATCAAAATCATTTGTCGAATATCGCGATCTTACATAATACAGAGCTACATCTCCATTCAAATGCTGTTCACCCGGAGCCACATAGAAATTAACTCCCCATTGCTTGTTTTCGGAAAATTCTTTTTCGAGGTAAATATCCACTCCGCCAAGCTCATCAATTACCTCTTTAAAGGCTTTAAAATCAACCGAGACGACGTGATCAATATAAAGACCAGTCACGTATTCGACTGTTCTCTTTGTAAGCTCTAATCCTCCCCCGTTAGGCAGTTTTTCTTCGCCGACCAGATAAGAAGCATTGATTTTTTCTTTCCTTTGCGTGCCTGGAATCTGAAGATAAGTGTCGCGTGGCACCGAAATCAAAGCAGCCTTTTTCGTCTCGTCATCGATGCTGGCAACCATGATAGTGTCAGCCAATAATCCGCCATGCTCCATATCATCCTCTCCGCGAATTCCCAGTAAGAGTATATTGGTGCGATTTTCGTCCTTGAAAAGCTCGATATCTTCGGCCATCGGGAAAAGTATCGCTGCCTTGCTCTTGTCAGTATTATTAATTACAGAAAAAAAGTTTTGAGCCCTGCTGAATATGAAAAGACCAAAAAGCAGAAAAAGTGCTAAAAAAACAAAAGACAGTTTTTTAATAAACTGTTTTTTACCCATTTTCATCTCTTGCTCTTGGAGCTGGCCTTGCAATTGAGCAGTGTGATTATTTATTATTTTTTTCCTTAATGAATCCATGTTTTACGTCAGAATCTTTGATTACTTACTGCACCATTATTACATCAGATTCTAGCTTAATTATTGCAAAATGTCCAGTTGCAAAATATCGATACAAAATGAAAAAGCTCCGGCATATTTAGCCGGAGCTTCAAATCAGCACGCAACCTATTTCTGTCTCAAACATATCCTCAAATCATCAAAAAAATCTAACAAATCTGCATCTATTCCAGCCTTATCCCTATCG
>CAYHBU010000055.1:0-5325 GCA_964354925.1 uncultured Candidatus Saccharibacteria bacterium
AATCATTGGTAAACTGGTTGATTGTGTACCTCCAGAAAATGTTGAGATGACAGTTACGGATTTTCTCGACATGATATTCGGTAGGTATAAGTTCCCTATAATCTATGATTGTGATTTTGGTCATGTATCAGACAACCTATGTCTCCCCATCGGTAGCCGCGTAAAAATGATCGCCGGACCCATTTCCGCAATAGAAATATTGGAGCCAGGAGTGATGTGACTGATATTTTTAAACAAAAACAATAAAGCTCTTCCTAAATTGGAAGAGCTTTTATTTCTTTTTATTAAAATATTCCCTCGAGAATCTTCAGAAATGTATTATTACCATCAACTTCAGCCATCTTACCGTAAGGTAATGGAATATTAGGAGTTAAATGCCCGAAATCAAGATCTGTTAATATAGGGAAATCATAATCTTTGAATAAATCTAAAATTAAATCATATAGGTGTTTTTTTACTTCTTTGTTTTCAGCATCGTTATCCATTATACTAAATTTTCCAATAATCATGCCGCTTACATTCTTAAAAAAACCGCTATTTCTGAGGTTTGTTAAATCTTCATCCATAAGTAGATAACTACCCGTTGTTTCCCAAAATAATATTTTTTGTTTGTTTTTTATATCAGCAAAATATCTTGTTCCTAATAAACCTTTATATGAATTTAAATGACCGCCCAATAATAATCCTCTGCCAATACCTTTTTTAATAGTTTTCCATTTAGTTAGAGGAGTAATCTGTCCGAGACCATCATTGGTTGTAAGAATTTTTTTTATCATCATTAGTTCCCAATCTTTTTTTATTTTAGACTTACCGCCTCCAAAACCAAAGCAAATGTCGGGACCATATATTGTCGGTATTTTACTTAATTGAAACAGGGCGGATGTTAATACGGTTGGATCACTAATACCCATAAAAGGCTTGGGGTTATTTTTTATAATCCCATAGTCTAACAGATTTAAGATGCGATTTGCCCCCGCGCCTCCGATGGCGCAAATAATTGCTTTGATTTCTTTGTCTTTAAACATTCTCATTAAGTCATCAGCTCTTTCTTTGTCGCTGCCGGAAAAGTGCCATTTTTTGAGTCTTACTGTTTTACCTTCTTTATATCTGAACCCCATTTTACAAATTTCTTCCAGTCCTCTTTTATAGTTCTTTTCTAATTCAATGTTTCCAATAAAAGGGGAAGAAGGCGCAACTATTCCTATAGTATCATTTTCTTTTAATATTAGTGGTTTCATAATTAATAGATTTACTTCGGTTTGATATCTAATATAACATGATGTCTGTGACTAATCAACAACTGGTCATTGACAATAATCAGAATTTTTGGTAAATAATTAGTAGAACATTTACAAAAAAGGAGGGAATAATAAATGCTTAAAACAGATCTACATATCCATACAGTAGCAAGTGGTCATGCTTATAGCACGATTTTGGAATCTGCTACATATGCCAGCAGTGTCGGGGTTGAGGTTATAGCTATAACCGATCATGGCCCTAGCATGGAAGGGGCGCCTTTTCCCGGTTACTTTGGTAATATGGTCAGAGTTCCGCGAAAGATGTGCGGTGTAAATCTTCTGATGGGTTGCGAAGCTAATGTCATTGATCTTAGTGGTAAAATTGATTTGGAAGCAGGTATCATCGATGGACTTGATATCGTATTAGTCGGGCTTCATAAGCTTACCCCATATCCTGGTAATGCATTGTTGGCAGATAATACCAAGGCATTGATTGGCGCGATAACAAACTACAGGATTCATATCTTGTCACATCCTTATCGTCTTGATTTTCCGGTAGACATTGTTGAGTTAGTTAATGCGGCTAGCGGCCAAGGAGTAGCTCTGGAACTTAATTTATCACTCCTTAAATTATTTGGCAACAATAAAGAACTTCTTAAACAGATCAATCTGATGATAGAAGTGGCTGAAAAAATGGGAGTGAAGATTGCAGTATCTTCCGATGCGCATATAGCGACTGAAATCGGCGACGATTCTGTACTATCAGATCTTTGCATCCAAATTCCCAAAGAGCTGGCACTTGGTGGGCAGAGCGGTTATAATGAAATCAAGGAGTTCCTATTATCCAGGAGGGGGCGAATTAAGTAGCCCCCTTATTTTTTTAGAAGGAGGATGTAATTATGAACAGAACGAAACAACTAACAAAACAGGCTATTGTCTATATAAAACCAATACAGCCTTTTAGTTTTAAGGGAACATTTTTCAAACCGTCGCACTTTCCATCGAAATTAGTTCTTTATGATAGGAGTAAGGTGTATCAGGCGATAGAAATGGGTAGCCGTATATTTGGTATTGAGATTTTCAGCTCTGGCTCCAGAGGTCAGAAAGTTGGGGTTGCTATCTATGAGCAGAAAGCAATTTCCGATAACCTGAAGAACGCTATCAAGGCCGAGGTGATTACTAGATACAATCTTAATGGTGATATCAGAGAGTTTACAGAAGGATATAAAAAAGATGGTTTGTTGGCCGGTCCTATAAAGAGATGGGGTGGCATGAGGCCCTCGACAGCTTATTCCTTATATGGATTCCTAATGGTTGCAACCGTATTACAGAATGCGACCGTGAAAAGAACAGCACAGATGATGGATGCTTTACTGAGAGGGTACGGTAAAAAATTGGTTTTTGCTGGAAAGGAAATTTATGCCATTTGGAGTCCGATGGATATGGAAAAAGTTGCCGAGACTGAGTTGAGAGATTTAAGAATAGGATATAGGGCTAAGAATATCAAGCGGATATCCAGTTCTTTCGCATCTAATCAGATTTCGGAAGAACAACTCAGAAATGTTAAGGATAAACAAAATGTTAGAAAAGCTCTTTTGGAAATATATGGTGTCGGTCCTCAGTCCGTATCCTATCTCCTATTTGAAGCATTCCATTTTTATGATGCGCTTGATCATTTGTCTCCATGGGAGGGGAAGATAGTTTCCATGCTTCTTTATGGCAATAAAATCACCGACCCTGAGCGCATACTCAAAGATGTAGAAAAGCGCTGGGGAAAATGGAAGATGCTCGCCATTCATTACATATTTGAAGACTTATTTTGGCGCAGGAAAAAAGAACATATTCCCTGGCTCGAAGAAGAAATCAGAATGTAATTCTAAACCGGCCTTAAAAAAGTCGGTTTTTTTATTATGCTAACGCTCCAGCAACAGTCTTTTGTCTTTCAGCGAACGGCGCTCTCCATATTATTTATTATTTCGTTTGATTGCTCTATATTTACACTTCTTTTAATCCAAAGCCAGTTGGTGTAATATATTATATAACTATGTAGCATTAAAGAGAGATTTTTTTTGCGAGTTTTTATAAATTATGGACATCTTAAAAGCTCTTGAACCAACCAGTATTTTTAGCGGTTTTGATTTGCTTTCTATTGGATTAGCCGTTGCCGCAACGGGCATTTTAGGATTTGTTGTTTTCCTCAATAACCGAGATGCAACTAATTATTTTTTTAAATAATAACTTTAAATGAGCACTAAAAAAATAATATTCAAAAAACGCATTCCTGAACCAAAAGAGATGGGGAAGGAAGAAATGAAGGTATTTGAAAAAATGTCGGCTGACAGTTATCGAAGGTGGATGATTCCTTTTGTGGATGATGCGTTATCAAATCTAAAAATAAAAGATGGTAGAATTCTTGATGTTGGTTGTGGTCCAGGTCTGTTAGTTAAAGAACTTATTTCTAGAAGCAAGGATTTTGATGTTTATGGCATTGATTTATCGTCGCATGCTATAAAAATGGCGGAGAATAACTGCAAAGATTTTCATAATGCTCATTTCAAGAAAGCAAATATTTATAACTTACCATTCCCAGACAGCACTTTTGATTTAGTCGTATGCAAAGATAGCTTGCACCACCTTGATATGTTACAAAAAGCGTTAAAAGAAATGTTGCGTGTAACAAAAAAAGGCGGCGTCTTATATATTCAAGATTTAAGAAGAGATCTCCCTCAATATTTACTTAGCAGAGCCATGCCGCCGGATACTATTTTTAAAAAGCTGCAATTTTATTCTGCCAGAGCGGCATACACGAAGAAAGAATTGAAAGACATATTAAAAAAATTAAAAATAAATAGTTTTTCTATAAAAACACGAATAGTTACTAAGCAATTATCACATAAATATAGTGATATTGATCCAAAGCAATTGCGAGAAGGTTTCCAATGTCGTTACGCGCTTGTTATTAAAAAATCGGTTTAATCAAATTTCACCTACCTATTTATGGGGATTGTATATGATTTTAATTTATTGTTGATTGGTATTGCCGTTATTGCCAATGGCATTTTAGGGACTCTTGTTTTTTTAAGTGATCGGGGGAGCATTACCAATAAAACTTTTTTTTCTCTGAATTTATTTACCATCTGTTGGGGGATTTTTAATTATTTAAGTAATCAATCTGGTTCCCCGGAAATTATTTTATGGTTTATAAGAATTGCTATTTTTTTTGCTGTTTGGAATTCCCTATCTCTTTTCCAGTTCGCCTATGTATTTCCGAATAAAGAAGTGGCACTCCCGCACTGGTATAAATTAATAGTGATTCCTGTTGTTACCGTCACTGCTATTCTGACCCTTACACCTCTAGTTTTTTCTGAAGTTGTAGATTTTTATACTAATGGGCAAGTTTCTGAAGTGAGTAAAGGCCCAGGAATACCCGTATTTGGTTTGGTCGTGATGGGGTTAGTTTTTGGGAGCATTTTGTATTTTGTGCACAAAATGTCTCATGCCGCGATTGAAGAAAAAATAAAATTTAAAGCGATGATAGTTGGCATAGCGGCATCTTTCTCTTTAATTATATTTTTCAATTTGATTTTGCCAGCGTTTTTTAATAATGCAAAGTTTATTGCACTGGGTCCAATTTTTCTTCTGCCTTTTATTATCACAACTTTTTATGCCATTACAAAACATCAGCTTTTTAATATTAAAGTCATTGCCACAGAATTGTTAGTGTTTGTGATATGGATTATTATTCTTATTGAGGTATTAACAAAGGATTCGTGGGGGGAGAGGATTCTTGAAGGAACCATCCTGTTATTTGTAATTGTTTTCGGTATATTTTTGATCAGGAGCGTTCGTAAAGAGGTAAGCAGGCGGGAGGAGTTTGAGTTGTTGTCAAAAGAGTTAGGAGCGGCTAATGAGAAGCTGAAAGAGCTGGATCAGATGAAGACGGATTTTATTTCTATAGCTTCGCATCAGTTGCGGACGCCGTTGACGGCGATTAAAGGGTATTCATCAATGTTGTTGGAGGACACCTATGGAGAGCTTCCGCTGAAAGTTCGCGGAACGGTTGAGAAAGTTTTTCAGTCCGCGCAGA
>CAYHBU010000056.1:0-5226 GCA_964354925.1 uncultured Candidatus Saccharibacteria bacterium
CGTCTATCCTGAATCTGACCAAAAATTTATCTTCAAACGGCTCAAAATGAATATCGGAGGTACCAAGAGAAACTCCATGTTCCAGAATACTATCCAGTATTGAAATTATCGGCACGGCCTCAACCATACGTGACAAATCGGTTGTTGTGCTTGCGCTGATGCCAGAAGCCAATGATTGTTTCAAATTATCTTCGATTATTTTGTTGAATTCCTCGCCTATTTTTCTCTTATATTGTTTCAACCCATGCTTGAAACTAGCCGGCGTCATAATGTACACCACCGCATTCATATTGCTAAATTTCGCTCTCACATATTCAAAGGTTTCAAGATCCAGCGGATCAGTCATTGCGATATTTAAAATATTTCTATCTTTATCAACGCCAAAGATTAAAACCTTATGAGTCTTGGCATAAGATTCCGATAAAAGTTCTATATCCTCTTTTTTGATTTCTATTTTTTTTAAATCTATGATCGGCACCCTAAAATATTGGGCCAAATAATCAACGAGATAATCTTCGGTGATATCTTCTCTGCCAATAAGAACATCCTGTATCGTCTGGCCACCTCGAAAAGCCTCTTCTTTCGCAGAGTCAAATTCTTCTTCTGTCACGAGACCAGTCCCGAGGATTACAGATTTTAGATCTTCTTGGGTTATATGCACAACAAAGAGTGAATAGTGAGGAGTGAAAAGCGAGAACATGAAAATTCTTCACTCTTCACTCCTCACTATTCACTAAGTATTAAGTGGCCATCTGGAAAATTTGCATCAATCTATCCCCTATTAGCAATGTCAAAAATATCGCAATAATCAAAGCTGCAGTCATTGGTACGCGTTGCATCTCTTTTTTTATATAGTAAAGATACATTATCCTGAGAATCGTCAGCACGAAAGCGATGCTCAAATATACGACAACTCCAGGCCAGCCAACAATCATAGAACCACTCGCCAGTATCAGCATATCTTCAAAATCAAGATACTGCTTTTTAAAAATCCTATTCAGAATCCAAAAATACAAAACAATTAAAGAAGCGATGACTACACCGATGACTGGCGACAAAATAAAATGCTGCCAGCTATAACCCAAAAAATAACTCAATGGTTGATGGGGTGGGAGCAAATATTCTCCCATGCCACCATCTTGACTCCAGACATAATACTGCAAACCGACAGAAGCTATGATCTGGAAAATGACAGTCAACAACACGACAATGAAAACTACGGTTGCCACTTTGGTTAATTTTTCACGACGTAAAATATATGTCTTTGCCAGATAAATTACAGATAACAAAAAAATGACAAATGGAATGAGAACTATCACGATATTGATAAGTGATGGGAATTGAAACATAAAATTAAACTTAAAACTTATTTTTAGTCTTTAATTATTTATATTGTATCACAAAACAAAAACTCCGAGGAGTGCCTCGGAGTTTTTGTTAGTATATGTTCAATTAAAATCCTGCAGTACTTACAGCAGAGGCGCTATTCGCACCTAAAATTTTAAGATTAGTTCCGACTTCATACATCAAAGAGCTATTGCCACCGTCTCTTGTCCGCTTATCATTAGGAGCTGTAGTGTATTCTGAGCTTTCAAGCTGAGCATTGATCTCAAATGTTTTATTGTCAACATTACAAGCATAGCGATAAACCAATGCTTCCGATGTCACAGTCGATGCTGTACTTGTCCCATAAGAAACATCATTAACAGGATCAATAGGAAGACCGGAAATTGGCGATCCGCCAGTAATAGCTCCAAAATTTACAGGAATCCAACCAGTGCCATCAACCAGCGCACCTGTAGCCAAGTCAACGGTCTGACTATTGCCAGTGCTAGTGAAGGTGACTGTGTCCAATGTGACATCTGTGATATCTTCGCCATCAGCACCTGAAGGGACGCTATAATAAATCAATCCGGTTGCCGTTTCACCAGTCCAACCGTTGGTTCCAATCTGACAAGTAGCATTACTTGATGCGCCAGCCAAATAAATAGGAGTCACTGTGGTCGTATACAAAGATATTGCACTTTTAACCGTAGCTAAATCTGACATTCTTTGCGTGTCGCGACTTTTAGCGAGAGTTTCACCTGGGTTTAATACCAACACGACGATCGTTGCAAGAACTGCAAGGATCGCAATAACGATCAAAAGTTCCAAAAGAGTAAAACCTTTCTTGGAATTTGACCCACCAGAGACCATTCCGTCTTCGGAGAAAAAACTAGAAAATTTGTTTACCATATTTTTTTTAATATTAATTAATGATTGTTACTAATAAATAAAAGCACATGTTTCATCATGTGCTTTTATTATACTACATCTCCAAAAGTTGAGCAATATTTTATTTAATTTTTCGATCTTTTCCTCAGAGAAGAATCCAAAAACTTTTTACGGATCCTGAGATTGATTGGAGTCACCTCTAGATACTCGTCGTCATCTATATAGCCAATTGCTCCTTCTAAGGTGATGATTTTGGGTGGAGTGAGGACGATTGCTTCATCAGATGATTTAGAGCGAACATTGCTTTGTTGTTTTTCTTTGCAAGGATTAACTTCCATTTCATCGCCCTGCCTATTGGATTCACCAATGACCTGTCCAACATACACTTCTTCTGCAGGTTTAACAAAGATAGTTCCACGCTCTTGAAGATTGTATAAAGCATAGCCCATAACTTTTCCATTTTCCATAGAAATCATCGAGCTATGTTTTGATTTGTCTAAACCGTCAACGACTGGAGCATATTTCAAGAAGACGTGATTCATCTGCACGGTGCCTTTTGTGGCAACCAATAATATGCCCTTTAAACCAATAACGCCACGTGTCGGGATGACAAAATCAAAATGCTGATCGCCACTAGGCAAAATGTACATATTCTCCATTATGCCCTTCCTTCTGCCAACGTAATCGATCACCGTACCAGCGTAATCCTGAGAAACTTCGATGGCTAAAGCCTCAAATGGCTCCATCTTCGTACCATCAATTTCTTTATAAATAACTTCTGGCTTTGAAACAGAAAATTCATATCCCTGTCTGCGCATTTCTTCGATCAAAATAGCAAGATGTAATTCGCCTCTACCAGCCACAATATAACTATCTGGGCTTTCCGTTTCTCTTACCTTCATAGCTACGTTTGTTTCAAGCTCTTTGAATAATCTTTCTCGTAGATTTCTCGAAGTGCTATATTTGCCTTCTTTTCCAGCGAACGGACTATCATTGACTTTAAATGTCATCTCCACGGTCGGCTCATCAATTTTCAGCAAAGGCAAAGCGATCGGATTTTCAGCGTCTGACAAAGTGTCGCCGATTTCTACATTTTCGAATCCGGCAAAAGCCACGATATCGCCAGCCTTGATTTCTGAAACTTCTTTTCTTTCCATTCCATCAAAAGCCAACAATGCCGTCACGCGACCCTTCACGTGTGATCCATCTCTCTTGATTAAGGTTGCCATCTGTCCAGTCTTGATAATACCATTATCAACTCTGCCAACTCCGATGCGTCCCTTGAAATTATCATTGAAAAGATTAAGCACTAAAATCTGGAGCGGAGCAGCTTCGTCGCCATGAGGAGAAGAAACCTCTTTTAATATCAAATCAAAAAGTTCAATCAGATTACCCTCACCCGTTTGTATGCCTTGCATCGCTTTTTCCAAATCCAAACTTGCAACGCCTTTTACACCAGACGCATATACGACAGGAAAATCTAACTGCTCATCACTAGCATTTAGTTCGATAAAGAGTTCCAATATCTTATCAACCACCTCTGGCGATCTGGCGTCTGGCTTATCAATCTTATTCACAATAACAATAATCTTATGTCCCAATTCGAGAGCCTTCCTTAACACGAATTTAGTCTGAGGCATCGGACCTTCTTTAGCATCAACGAGCAACAACGCACTATCAGCCATCCTCAGAACACGTTCCACTTCGCCTCCAAAATCAGCGTGTCCAGGAGTATCCACGATATTAATCTTGTAATCCTTATAACGCACTGAGGCATTTTTCGCCTTGATGGTGATACCACGTTCGCGCTCAAGATCCATCGAATCCATTACGAGGTCTTTTTGACCTTCAGTTTTTTTCAAATCAAGAGAAGCGGTCTGCTTTAAAATCTCATCAACAAGAGTAGTCTTGCCATGATCAACGTGAGCTATGATTGCGATGTTTCTTAAATATTTTTCCATTGAGTTTATTAAATTAATTAAAACGCTCTCTTGGAGCGTTTTTTTATATTGAAAGTTTACATATTATACTGCTTTTTTAATCAAAAAGCAAGCCCAGTAGTACAGATTCCAGTTTCAACTAATCAAAACAAAATCCCGACCTTACATCGGGATTATTTTCTTGAACCATTCAGGATATCACTATTCTTACCAAAGGCGGCGAGAGTATTGGCAATATATCGTTCCGCCTTGTCGATATTGAGACTGTCATCGCTATCCACCGAGAAATCCTTACTCTTCAATAATTGCCTTAATTTTAAAATATTGAAGTATGAATTTTCTCCGTTGAATCCGCCAGCAAAACCAATCCCTAGATTACGGATATCATTCCTAATCGCCTTTGCCAGGTTAATGCTTTTGTTTATGCTCATTGGCATCTCGGCGCCTCTCGACGAATCAATCACGACATAATCGATAAATCGAGAAATCTGTAATAATTTATGCACGACTCCATATACATTTGAAGAATTAACGAATTGATGATCAATCTGCATTATGATTTTGAGCTGATGATAATGCTTCTTAATCCTTGCCAGATCATCCACCCTGATATCATCAAGATAGCCGTTTAATTGGATCGCCCTACAAAGACTGGTAGAAAAAATGCCGGAAGTATCAAAAATTTCTCCGACTCTCTGGACAAGATTGCTCTTGTCTTTTTCTGAATAATGCACGACATTAAAAACGTCCCCCAAGATCTCTCTAGTGCATTCAAAAATATCCGCCACTTCGCCCAAACCCTCTGATGACCTCATGCCTATTCCTTTGCTAATGGCTCCATTGATAACGAAAGGCGTCACTTGCACGCCAATCTGTATCATATGGCCAGATTTTTTATAATCCATTTTCTGGATAAGCTTTGACACTTCTATGGCCTCATCTGCATTTTTGATACCAACGATGCCTATATATGGTCTCATTCTATACATTTCAGCCTCCGAGTTTTATATTTTTTGAAGGTGCTTTCACCAATATGATTGTAATACTAGTATATTTTGAATTAAAATCAAGA
>CAYHBU010000057.1:0-5221 GCA_964354925.1 uncultured Candidatus Saccharibacteria bacterium
TACCAGCCCATCTTTTTAAGCGCATCTTCTGCCGCATTTTGCTGGGCTTCTTGCTTGGAGTTGCCCTCACCAACTCCCACCATATTATCCGGGCTCATAAATACACCCACACGGAACTGCTTTGCGTGGTCCGGTCCCCATTCTTCCAAAACCTCATAAGTAGGGGTGACGCCCTCGATGTCCTGCGCCTTTTCTTGAAAAGAGCTTTTCGAATCCTTGTATGCTTTTTCTTTGATAATAGCAGGCAACTCGATAATAATATTGCCGTAAATAAAATTCTTTGCCATTTCGTATCCCTGATCCAGATAGATTGCGCCAATCAGTGCCTCAATTGCATTAGCCAAGATAATCTGACGAGCGCGTCCGATGTCTTTAGCTTCGCCCCTGGATAAAAGCAGGAAGTCGTTGAGCCCAAGATTGGCGGCGATATTGGAAAGTATCTTCGCGTTCACAAGCGAAGCTCTCCAACTAGTCAATTCTCCCTCGGGATTAGGATAGTTTTTATATAGATATTCTGTCACGACAAGCTCTAAAACGGCATCGCCCAAAAACTCAAGACGCTCATTATGGTCCAGATGGAATCTTGGATTTTCATTGAGATATGAACGATGGGTCAAAGATTGCAATAGGATGTCTTTGTTTGCGAAAGCGATGCCCAGCTTAGTTTCTAATTGAGATAATTCCACTTTTAAATAGAATGCAGAATTTAGAATACAGAATTTAGAAAAGTTCCAAATTCAACATTCCAAATCCTAAATTCCAGATTTTATTTTTTTGTCATCCTTTCCTGGTTCTCCGATTTCTTTGTAAATCGCGCCAAGCACCCCATTGATGAATTTTCCGGAAGATTCTCCTCCGAAATTCTTGGCAAGCTCGATCGCTTCGTTGATAGCAACCTTCGGTGGCACCTCGTCTCTATTGCCGAACAAGAGCTCAAAAATACCGATTCTTAGGACATTGCGATCCACTATCGTGATTTGATCCAATGGCCACTCAGGAGCATACTTCACGATCCAACCGTCAATCTCTGTGGATTTTTCAGTGATACCATTGATCAGGCTCCAGATAAAATCAACGTCAGTAATGCCTGGGGCAAACTCACTGATGTTGCGCTCTACGATTCCCTTGAGATGCTCATTCTTATCCTTGCCCCAAAAATCCCATTCAAAGAGACTTTGCATTACAATGCTTCTGGATAGGTGTCGATTTGCCATACGATATGTTTAAATTTGAAACTTCATGTTTAATTATCTCACAAACATGTTAGAAATAAAAATTTCCGATGCGATATCTTAGTTAATAAAAACACAATCCTTGGTTAGGATTGTGTTTTTAAAACCACTACTTCTTTTTAGTTTTTGTTTCTTTAGCTTTAACAGTGACGACTATCTTGCCGTTGTAATTACCGCAGCTTTTGCAAACGATATGAGGCAATACAGGAGCATTACATTTTGAGCAGGTCAATAATTTGACCGACTTCAATGCATGATGAGCGCGTCTTCTGTCGCGCCTTGAGCTAGAATGACGATGTGAAGGAAGACCCATGTTATAAAATTTCTAATCTTTAATTCCTAATTTCTAACAAACGAAGAAATAGAACCTCAATCAGAAACAAACTTATTTATTATTTATATCGCTATATTATACACGAAAAGCAAAAAAAATCAAGAGCCTGCGACAATCAACCAGACCGATCAATATATCTTTTCGATGAAATTCTTGTTTTCCTCCAACTCCAAGACAAACATCAATATCTGAGCCAATTTTTCAGAATTGTGCCTAATAAACGCCCTTTGGCTGGCCAAGGCGTCGCCTTTGCCATATCGAGGCAATTTACGACTCAATAAATCGTCCACGATTACCTTATATGGCCTCTTTGTGCGCGCCTCCTTGTTAAAAGGAACAAGAAATTCGCACTGCTGACTATATTTCTTAATGACACTTGCTGGCGGTTTTTTATCGTTAAAGGTCACAAAATCCACCCTCTTTTTTTCAAGAAAACCGTTTACAGAGTCTGCATAATCGTCCAAGGTGAATTTCTCGGTATGACCCTTTTTATTTACCAGGTTGCAATTCAAGACTACTGAGGCTTTTGATTTGCAAATCGCCTCCGACACGCCATCAACTAAAAGATTGGGCAAGATACTGCAGTAAAAATTTCCCGGACCTATCACTATCAGGTCAGCCTCCAGGATCTTCTTGATTGCCCTTGGATTTGCTTTTGCCTTGGGACGTAAATAAAATTTTTTAAATCCTATTTTTTCTATATCAAAGTCATGATTTATCTCTTCTTCTCCTCTCAGTATCTTTCTATTTTTTAATTCCATACACAAGCTCACATCCGAATCAGTCACCGGTATCACATCTCCTCTAACATTGAGGATCTTGCTTGCCACATCTAGGCCATCTGAAAAGCTGCCGTTGATTTTCTCAAGAGCACTCAAGAATATATTGCCGAAACTATGGCCTTTGAGACCGCCTTCATCAAATCGATAATTCATCAATTGTCTCAATTCACTCGAAGAATCAGAAAGAGCAACAAGGCATTGCCTGATATCGCCCGGAGGCAAAACACCCAGCTCATCACGCAAAACTCCGGTCGATCCGCCATCATCAGCCATAGAGACAACAGCTGACAGCTCAACAGAATAATTTTTCAACCCGGAAAGCAGAGTAAAACTGCCCGTCCCACCTCCGATTGTAACGATTTTCTTCATAATCTAATCTTAAAACTTTTACCCGCTTAAGGCAAAGGAACCTTTAACATGATAAAAGCCCGAGTTTATCGGGCCTTTAAAACTAATATTTTAAATCAATCTCGGATTGCCATTTTTATCACGCCATGGCCAGTCTTGCCTGACGAGCAGATTTTTCCTCTTTTTCGGATGTGCCATTATATCCTCTACTACAAGCTCCATCCTCATACTTTGTGATCCTTTCACCAAAATCAAATCGTCTTTCTCAACAATACCATTGAGAGATCTGCCTGCATCGATCGAATGCATAAATTCATAGATATTTTCTTTGGCGAATCCTTCTTTGATTGCCACTTTCGCTATCAATTTAGATTGCTCTCCGACCACAAAAATCAAATCTGCTATTTTAGCAACTTCCCTGCCAATCATTTCGTGAGCCTCTTCACTGTATTTGCCGAGCTCTTTCATATCTCCTAGCGCGACAATCCTCCTTTTGGCAGGCATATTTTTCAAAACATCGAGTGCAGACATGACTGCCATCGGAGATGCGTTGTAAGTATCGTCTAAAATCAATGACTCTCTCATGCCTTCAATCAAATGCATCCTGCCCTTAGGGGATTTGTAACCCTTCAAAGCTTCTGCAATCTCAATCAGATTCATACCAATCGCTTTTCCAACAGCAAAAGCTGCAAGCGCGGCATATGCCGGTGGCTTACCATAAACATTTCTCAATCTGACCGGCACTACCCTATTATCTGACTCAACCTTGAATGATACTCCGCAAAAATCATCATCATCTTCAGGTATGCAAAAAACACTTTTTTCTTCCAGCGCCCTGATAGTTGAACCTTTTTCAAACCCGAAGGTAAATACGTGCCCTTTTGTTTTGTTTTTCATATCAAGGACTATTTTGTCATCATAATTCAAAATCGCGACCCCGTTAGCTTCTAATACTTTTACAATATGAGATTTTTCTTCTGCAACAGCTTTTGGCCCGGAAAAAGCCTCAACATGAACCGGCAAATCACCGATTGCGGTCACGACGCTGATATCCGGCTTCACAAAACTCGTCAGATATTTCAGGTCTCCCGGTTTGTCAGCCGCCATTTCTAAAATTAATATTTCGGGCGCATGTTTTGATTTTTGCGCAATCCAATACGCTCTAAACAAAACTACTGGCCAGCCCCAAAATCTTTTTGGCGAATCAATGCCCAGCACACTGAGTGGCACACCTATTTCGGTGTTATAATTTTTTTCCGATCTCCTGACACTATACTTACTCTTTAATACAGCATAGATCGCTTCCCTAGTGCTCGTCTTGCCATTGGATCCGGTAATAGCCACAATCTTTGGATTGTGTTTTTGTAAATAAATTTCCGTATATTTTCTTAAAATTTTTATAATAAGAGATTTCATAATAAATCAGGTTTTAAATTTTAATTTCATACTAAATTCTATTTTCTAGATTCCGGATTCAATTCTGATGTCAGGCGGAATCTCATAATAACTCAGCAAGTAATTCATCATTTCTCCGAAAAATGCCGACAACGTATTTGATGCGAAACGATTACCTTTCGGCTTCTCAAGACGTATCAAGACCAAGAATTTCGGATCAGATGCCGGAGCAAAACCGACAAACGAATGTATAAATTCATCAGAATATCCACCCTTGCCATCCGCTATCTGAGCCGTACCGGTTTTGCCGGCAATCATATACCCCTCAACACTCGCTCTCTTGTCAAATCCATTTTTTACTACATCCACCATCATTGAAGACACTTTTTCAGCCGCTTGGGGAGAAACAACCTGCCTTATTTCCTTCGGCTCTGTCTTTTTGGTTTTTCCATCTGGAGACTTGAATTCATCTATAATGTATGGCTTCATTAGTTTTCCCTTATTCGCGATTGCACCGATAGCTGATATAAGGTGCATAGGCGTTATGGCAACGCCTTGACCGAATGAAGCCGTAGCATAATTTATATCGCGATTACTTTCAAGATTAGAAATGTTACCGCTGACTTCTCCCGGTAAATCGATGCCCATCTTTTCTCCAAAACCAAAATTCTTGAAATAATCTTTAAACACCGGCTTTTGGATTTTTTTCTGCACGAATACGACCCCGGTATTCAAGGACAGTTCCAAGACTTGTCTCATTGTTTTTTCTCCATGCGCCTCATTGTCAAAATTCATTATTTTATAACCGCCAATTTTTACAAACCCATCATCAACATATTTCGTGTCAGGAGACACAACCCCAATATCAAGACCCGTTGCCATTGTAATGGTTTTTATAACCGAACCGGGCTCAAAAACATTTTGAACGGCTGGATTTAAAAAAATATTTATATCTTTAACACTTGAATACTCATTGGGATCAAAAGACGGCCAGTTTGCCATTGCTTTTATCGCTCCGGTTTTGGGATCTGAAATTATTACCGATCCCCTTTCGGCCTGCCATTTTTCTGCCGCATTTTTTAAAATTTCTTCCGCCTTAAATTGAACATTGGGATCTAGCGTTAAAATTA
>CAYHBU010000058.1:0-5197 GCA_964354925.1 uncultured Candidatus Saccharibacteria bacterium
CCTCTGCCTCCAATGGACTGCTCTTCCTTATCGCCTGGGAGATAATGTCACTGGCGTCCTATTTCTTGGTTATCTACGATCGCAACGACAAAAACAATGTAAAGGCTGGTTTTCTGTATTTCATAATGACTCATATCGGCACGGCTTTTATCATTCTCGCTTTCCTGCTTTTCTATAAATTCACTGGCTCGTTCGATTTTGATGTGATCAAAGCGAACATCGGAAACATTCCACTACTTACAAAAAATATCATTTTTGTCTTGACGATTATCGGATTTGGCACGAAAGCCGGCATCATCCCTCTTCATATCTGGCTTCCTGATGCGCATCCTGCCGCCCCTTCTCATGTTTCTGCACTAATGTCAGGCGTTATGATCAAAACAGGAATCTATATGATCATCAAGATATCTTTGGATTTTTTCACAACCGCTCCACTTTGGTGGGGTCTTGCGATATTGATAATCGGATCGATATCTTCACTGCTTGGCGTGCTATACGCTTTGACCGAACACGACCTCAAGAGGCTTTTGGCTTATCACAGCATTGAAAACATCGGAATCATCCTCCTTGGCGTTGGTAGTGCCCTGGCTTTCTCTTCTCTTAATATGCCAGCCTTAGCCGTAATCGGAATTGTCGCCGCGCTATTTCACACATTAAATCATGCAACCTTTAAATCACTGCTATTTTTGAGCGCCGGATCAGTAATCTCTCAAACCCACACTAGAAATATCGAGGAATACGGCGGCCTGATAAAATATATGCCCCAAACAGCATTTTTCTTCCTTGTCGGCTCGATGGCAATATCAGCCCTCCCTCCTTTCAATGGATTCTTCAGCGAGTGGCTCACATTCCAGGCGCTATTTAATGGTGTCTATTCTTTGGACGTCGCTTCAAAATGGGTATTCATCTTATCGGCTGGATCACTTGTATTTACCAGCGGACTCGCCCTAGCCTGCTTCGTCAAAGCATTTGGAGCAACATTTCTCGCTCGCCCTAGAAGCGCCGAAGTAAAACACACTAAAGAATCTTCTATGTCATTAAGGCTAGGCATGGGGGCTTTGGCGACAATCACATTAGTATTCGGATTATCTTCCGGATACATCTCGATCCTGTTGGAAAAGATCGCTATGGCATTCCCCAGATTCAGCGATTCATCATCACTGATTTCAGTTTCTAAAATGCAAACTATTGCCATAGATGATACTTTCTCATCTGTCTCCGCTCCTGTAATATTTATCGCCTTAGCTTTCATACTGGCAATGACAACCCTAATCACGATCTATATCATCAATAAAAATCAAAATGTTAAAACTGGCGCTACCTGGGATTGTGGCACCAACCTGACCCCAAGAATGGAAATAACAGCAACGAGTTTTTCTCGTTCAATCATATTAATTTTCAAAGGCATCCTTAGACCAAGCAAGCAAGCAGAGATTGAGTATCGAGATGAAACCAGCAGATATTTTCCAAAATCCAGAACTGTCGCTTTAGGCATCAATGATATTTATAGGTCGTATTTTTATGGACCGCTTCAGGATCTGGTAGTGAGGTTTTCTGAATACATCAGGCAAATCCAAAGCGGGAATATCAATGCTTACATCCTGTATATTTTCATCGCTTTATTAATGTTATTATTTTTATCAATTTAATGATTATGTCATCTGCTATAATTTGGACAATCCAATTACTCATCTTGCCAGCCATCTCGCCTCTTTTTGTCGGCATCATAAGGAAAATAAAAGCAAAATTTCAAAATCGCCAAGGAGCAAGTATCACCCAACCATACAAAGACATTTGGAAGCTCTTCAATAAAGATGAGGTTATCAGCTCTGATGCTTCTTGGATATTCCGCTTTGCTCCATTCATCATCTTTGCCGTCACATTGGCAGTAGGAGCAGGCATACCGATATTCGCTTCATTCTTATCAAATCCTTTCACGCGCGATATTTTGGTAATGATCTATTTGTTGGCAATCGGGACCTTCTTCTTGGCTCTCGCTGGAATGGATACCGGCAGCGCCTTCGGAGGTTTCGCTTCTAGTAGGGAAATGACCATTGCGGCCCTTGCAGAGGGAGGGCTTCTCTTCTCTCTGCTTACAGTAGGAATCATTAGCGGTACAACCAACTTATTTTCGATTTCTAACACTATATCTTCTTTTGATTTTCATTTTTCGCTACCAATTATTCTAGCTTTTATAGGATTTTTCGTCGCGATGCTAGCTGAAACTGCTAGATTCCCCTTTGATAATCCTGCCACCCACCTTGAATTGACGATGATCCATGAAGCGATGATATTAGAATATTCTGGCAAAAAACTCGCACTTATCGAATGGGCTGCTGCCAACAAATTAGCTATCTTTATGGCTTTGGGATCGAGCTTGTTTTTCCCATGGGGCATAGCCAATTCTTTAAGTTTATGGGCAGCAATCTCAGGAATCGCTTTCTTCATAATAAAAGCTTTGATTTTTTGTGGAGTCATTGCCACCATCGAATCAACCATCGCCAAATTCAGATTTTTCAGACTTCCTGATTTATTGCTTATTTCATTCATTTTGAGCATTATCGCAATCGGATTAATAATTTAATTAGTTATCATGATTTCACAACTATTGGTAATAACAATTTTCTTAACAATAATTTTTTTGCACATCTCAAAGAAAAATTTCACCGCTGTTTTACTCTACCTTATCCAATCATGTGCAATAACAATACTGCTTCTCCAATCATCTCTTGAGGTGGGCTCCCTGCTATTGATGTTTGTAGCCGTACTCACTTTTGCAGTAAAAAGCATTTCAACTCCTTGGTTTTTCGTAAGATTGATAAAAAAACATCAATTGAAATTCTCTGCCAGTACCTATCTGAGCTTACCATTGGCGCTGATCGTTGTTGCAGCACTGACCACCTTGACTCACTCTCCATTGTTTGCGCCTCTCTCCTCTATCTCTCCATCCCATCAAGAACTATTATCACTTTCTCTGGCTGCCGTATTGGCATCATTTTTCTTAATCATCAATCGCAAAGGCGCCATATCTCAAATGATTGGAATATTGTCTATGGAAAATAGCATTGTTGCATTTGCCATCTTTTCTGGACTAGAGCAAGCCCCAGGACTCCAGATAGGCGTAATGTTTAATATTTTCATCTGGATAATCATTGCGACCGTATTCGCATCAATGATCTACAAACAATTCGGATCACTTGACGTGACAACAATGAAACAGCTAAAAGACTAAATAAAACTTATGGAAATCTTTCTTATAATCGCATCGCCAACAATAGCAGCCTTCCTCAGTTTCGCATGCAAGCGCAGACCTATTATTGAAGCGGCCTCAATAATCGCCTCCCTTGCTTCTTTTGTTTTTTCAATTTTTATCGCCTTAGAAGTGGCGTCATCGGGACATTACACGCCCTCTGAATACTTTTCAGTAGACGCATTGGGCGCAATAATCCTGATGACTGTTTCCTTGGTGGGACTTGCTTCCTCTTTTTATTCACGAGGATACCTCCGAGAAGAAACCTCAAAGCAAATCATCGGATTCAGCAGGGTCAAACAATATTTCGTTTTATTTAATCTATTCCTTGCTGCGATGTTCTTTGCCATCACAACGACAAATCCGATCATAATGTGGATTTCTATCGAAGCTACAACGCTCTCTACGGCCTTCTTGATAAGTTTTTACAACAAACCATCAGCACTGGAAGCAGCCTGGAAATACCTGATAATAAACTCTATCGGATTACTCTTGGGATTCTTGGGCACCTTGTTATATTTCACATCTATCAAATCAACCGATGGGCACAGTCTCATAAATTGGAGCGATTTATTGTCTAACGCTCAAAACCTCGACCCATTCATTGCTAAAATCGCCTTCATATTCATATTGATCGGCTACGGCACAAAAATTGGATTCTCTCCGATGCACACCTGGAAACCCGATGCTTACAGCAAAGCCCCTACTCCGATTGCCGCATTATTTTCTGGAGCATTGCTTAATGTTGCCTTTCTCGCTGTATTAAAATTCAAATTGATTACCGACTTAGCCATCGGACATCAGTTTTCCCAAAAACTACTCATAGTCTTCGGGATTCTTTCCATTGTTGTTGCTGCATTAATAATCTTCATACAGAAAAACTACAAGAGACTTTTGGCATATTCCAGTATCGAACATGCTGGAATCATAGCTCTCGGTTTTGCTTTTGGTGGCCTAGGTTCTTTCGCCGCGATACTGCATATGATTTATCATTCCTTGGTTAAATCAGCACTATTTTTCTCTGCGGGTAATATATTCTTGAAATACAGTTCCACCAAAATAACTACAGTGAAGGGTGCCATTTCTGCGATTCCGACAACGAGCGTCCTCTTTTTAGCTGGGCTCATCGCCATCACCGGAGTCCCGCCATTTGGCTTGTTCCTAACCAAAACCTACATATTATCTGAGGGCATCAAAACTCATCCCCTATTGACCGTTGTCGCGCTCTTTTCATTCATCATCATATTTATCGGATTCTTGAGACATGCAACTGCAATGATTTTCGGAGACAAACCGGAAGAAACAATAAAAACCAAGGAAAATAACTGGCTGGTCCTACCAATTATTGTTCTGATGATTGTCGCTTTTTACCTAAGCTTTAATTTGCCGCCATTTATTAATACCTTGATAAATTCGGCTGCATCAAATTACTAAACATATGACATTAGAAAATATCGAAAAATACATTCCCAAGAATTCAAAACTCAAGCTTATTGATAATTTAGCTTTTTTTGAAGTTCCAGCATCAGAAATAATAATAATTGCTAATGATTTATATAGAAACAAGAATCTACCGCTTAAGATGATAACTGCCACAGACGAAAGAAAAGAAAACGGCTGCTTCAAAATATACTATGTATTCGGCATACCAAAAGAAAATGCATTCCTAATACCATTCATCAGGCTGGAAAACACTGAAGAGTTCCCCTCTCTTGCAACATCAATCCATGAAGCCTGGAACTACGAAAGAAAGATAAAAACATTTTTTGGACTGACTCCAGTCGGACACCCAGACCAAAGACCTTTGATTCTCCAAGACAATTGGCCAAAAAATTTGTTCCCCTTAAGAAAAGACTTCGACTGGCAGAAAAGGCCAGAGAAAGCCAAGAACGTGTATGAGATCGGAAGCGCGTCGTGTAGGGAAAGAGTGTAGAACTCGGTGGTCGC
>CAYHBU010000059.1:0-5123 GCA_964354925.1 uncultured Candidatus Saccharibacteria bacterium
CTCGGCGATTGTCGGTTGCTGGAGTGGCGGGAATGAGTTGATGATCTTGGTCAGTGATTCTACGGTATTGGAACTATGAAGCGTAGCAAAAACTAGATGCCCAGTCTCTGCAGCATTCAAGGCGGTAGCAATCGACTCCATGTCTCTCAACTCACCAACCAAAATCACATCAGGATCCTGACGGAAAGATGATCGCAAAGCTTCAGCAAAAGATAGCGTATCAGAACCCACTTGGCGCTGCTCAATGATTGACTTGCCTTTCGGGTATACGAACTCAATCGGATCTTCAATGGTGATGATGTGCTTCGACTGGGTCTGGTTGATCATATTGACGAATGCGGCAAGCACCGATGACTTGCCAGTCGCCGTAGAACCAGTCAACAACACCAGCCCCTGTTTCAAATTCGGTATAGAATAAAGAGTTTCCGGAAAATTCAAAAAAGACGGTTCTGGAATCGTGCCAGGAATCAGGCGCACAGAAAATGCCAATAAGCCAGACTGGAAATGAATATTAATCCTAAAGCGGATACTGTCATAAGAATGAATTATATCCAACTCTTTGCGCTCAAGTACAGAAGCTCTCATATGCTCTGGCACCACCTCATCAATGAACTGCAAAAGGTCGCCCTGGGTCACTATTTCTGGCAATGTAATATGCTCGCCCTCTACTTTGATTGACAACTCACGATCAGAAATCAGATAAACATCTGATGCTTTTTTATCCACGGAGATTTTTAAATACTTGTCGATTGATGATGTCATTTTTATAAGTTAACAATAAGATTATTTATCATAATTATACCTAAAAATAAACTAGATTAAAAGCATCGAAGTTATCCACAAATTAATATCATGGTCCTGAAATAATGGTATACTGTATTTGCAATAGACCAAGCTCCTTAATTTTAATTACAACATATCAATAATAATATTTCGGACATATATCTTAAAAATTAAATATGTGTCTGACCCAAAATAAATGAACAAAACAGTTCACTACGTTTTACTTTCGGCATTATTTTTGATGCCGGCTGCCGCCACTCTTTTACATATAAAGCTTCACGCAAACGTCTCGTGGCTCTTGTGGGTGACCCTTTTCGATGCTATTGTCGTCACTGCCTTATTAGTAAAAAAATCTACAGCCGAATATGGCTTTTACCTGAATTCCTTGCTTGCGCTCTCCGGACTGTATCATTTTTTTATAAAACCTGATCTTGGCGTAGTCGGGATGATTATGTATGGACTCACTGATGTAATGTTCGTTGCGGTCGATTTCTTGATCGGTCTTGCAATCTATCTCTTGCTGACACAAGAATCAAAACCAGAACAAAATCCTTCGATGCAGTAATCACTTTCGCACAAAAACAATAAACCCCCGATTTTAATCGGGGGTTTATTGTTTTTGTGATGCAAGATTATTTTACTGCTACAAGTTTGCTACTTGTTTCAACTATTTCGTATTTCAAATTCTTGACTCCGAATTTCAATGCCTCGGAGCGAGTTTCCATCCAGACATCCATTTTGTATGGATATCTTTTGTTCATCCTGTCTTCTACGACAAATACTTTGTCGCCATATACATCAGGAAAACGGACTTTGGTGCCAAGCGGAATAAAATTTGCCGCAACAGCTCCATCGTACACGTGATTGCCTGAAGCCATGATAAATGGAGAATCATCAGTCTGATCAGGGGTGCTAGAGTAAGCAGATACAGGCACATAACCTTCCCTAGCAACTATATAAGATGCGGACTTAGAGGATTTTGAATAACTTTTTTTAGAAGCACTCAATGAGTGGGATCCGGATAAATCCATAGCAATGGAATTGTCAGACCAGGCATCATATGATACTTCTATGCGAACTTCATTTTTTTGATTGTCAATAATATTTTGGTTGTTAGCTACATCGGTAAACGCTGATCCGTAAAGCAATCCAGATAAAGCAGCTAAACTTGCTAATGTAATCATATTAAAAGGACTTCAAACAATGACTCATCAATTAAAATTAAATTTTCTAGATGAGCGCCACATCCTCTATCGGGCCTACAAATGCCCTGCAAAGAATGCGGCTATTATTGCTTGAATTTCTATTTCCATAGCCAGCCAGAAATAAGTATTACCCAATTTCATATGCCAGTAAGGGAATAAAAAACACCACTGAATTTCAATGATGCAAGCAGCAGTCTATCATATTAGGGCCCAAAAGTCAATAGCTTTTAGCCTCTTTTTGGCAAAAAATCGGCCCAAAACACAATAAACAAGCCATTCTATCGCAAGAAAGAAAAAACCAAAAACAAACAAAAACGCCCTTTTATGGGCGTTTTTTAGCTTTAAAAATTGTTCCTATTTTTTTCCCGGAAAGAGAGTCCAAGATTGCATCCTCCTGACTGCCTGGTAAAAGTCGGACCTCGATGCCATGGACCATGCAAAGATTTTCTGCCACCTTTACCTTACTCATCATGCCACCTCTTCCTACGGAGCTCTTACGATTCTCGACCAAAAACCTGGCTTTATAAAATCCTTCCTGATCCTCTACTACTCTTACCACTTTTCTGTTCTTAAAATCCATCAAACCATTCTCATTGGTCAGTATAAAGACAATGTCCGCTCCTATCATCGAGGCGACCCTTTCTGCGAGTATGTCGTTATCCGCATACTGCTTCAAGGCATCAAGTTCTTCACCAGAAACGGCATCATTCGCATTTACGATCGGTATGACGCCACTCTCCATTACTTCATTGAGCAGTTCTTTTGTGTATCCACATCTCTCCCCTTCCAAATCTTCATGGGTAAACAAGAGCTGACCAACCTCAATCTTATAACTCTCAAAAAAATCAATATAGAGACTCATCAAGCGAGGCTGACCTACAATAGCTTTCAAAGCTCGAGAGTATTTTTTATTGCCACAGCTCGCCACTGCACCAGACGTCACGATCACGACAGAATGCCCTCGTCTTTTGAGTTTCTTGATCTGGCTTACGATATCGATCAAAATCTCTTTATTTATCCTTGAATCTTTCTGATCAACTAAAACAGCACTGCCAATCTTGACCACTATCTTCATAATAGATGGACTCTCCTTTAAAATTTTTAATATACTATATAGATTTTATAGATTAAATGCTACGATATGTCAATAAAAATTGCTGTTATTTTTCTCGAGCTACCTTAAGAGCTTTTGCATACCACAAAAGCTCATCTATTAAAACCTTGACCCTAGGTGCATACGAATCATCCTTGATATTACCTTGCTCATCGAAAAGTTGCTGAGCGCCCGAAAAATACACCGCCTCCCTTATCGGTACCATATGGAATTCTATCGATATGAGACGGAGCTGCTCTACCATCCTTGCTCCGCCAAGTCCTCCCATAGAAACCCCGCAAATACCAATCGGTTTTCGCGCATATTCTTTATAGAGCATATCTAACATCATTTTTAATTCTCCGGGATAACCATGATTATACTCAGGCGATACTACTATAAAACCATCGGCGCGAGAAAACTTTTCTGATAATCTTTTGGCTTGTTCTGATTGGACGGTATTATCCGTTGCCTCGGTCCTGAAATCTCTGGGGTCGATGACTTCCGTTTCTATTTCTTCGTATTTTTTAAGCTCACCATATACAAACTGTACCGCTTTCTCTGAACTGCGACCCTGCCTAGCCGTACCCAACATGATTGGAATAAAAAGTGTATTTTCTTTCATATGATTATTATAACCGTGAATTATGAAACTCGTATAAGGTGGATATTTTTGAAACCACCGACTACAGTAGAATCACCTACTAGGTTCAAAAATGTCTGCCGAGCAAAGAGTTTCGTGATTAACAGATATTATATTATTAATTATTTTTTATGTCCCTCGCGAAAACCCAACAACCTAGAAGAATTCAAGAGCGGTATGAAGTCTGTCAAAAAATTATAAGCCGCAGCTCCCGTCACTAAAATTACCCCTCCAAAAACAAGTCCCAACCCGACAATATTTACAACTCCCCAAATAATGAAATTTTGCCTGGAAATCCTCATAACTTCTCGAGCAAGTTTTATGACTTCTGGCAACTTAGAAAAATCATCTCTCATCAAAATAACATCGGCAGTTTCTATGGCCACGTCAGAACCGATAGCTCCCATTGCGATACCAATATCAGAGGCCGCGAGTACGGCCGCATCATTCACTCCATCTCCCACCATCGCCACCTTATAATCCTTGTTTAGATATTTCTTAAGATGGGCCAATTTGTCTTCTGGCAATAAATTTGCATAATATTCATCGACTCCGGCAGCTTCTGCAATCATTTTTGCCACCCGCTCATTGTCTCCGGTGAACATTATGACCTTCTCCACTCCGACTTTTTTCAATTCCTGAATAGACTTTTTTATTTCCGGCCTTAACTCATCAGCCAAGACAAAAAATCCGATCAATTCATCGCCCAATGCCGCCAACGTCACATTCAGCCCCTTCCGCTCCTCGTTATAAATCACATCCGTCTGCTCTTTGCTGATATTTATTTTCAGCTTATTAAAGAATGGCAAATTGCCGACGATTATCTGATGGCCCTGAAAATAGGCTACCGATCCGCGACCGCCATGCTCTTCATATTTATCTGGCTTTTCTATCATCACTCCTTTTTCTTTAACATATTTCACAATCGCTCTTGCCACTGGATGTGTAGACACGGAAAAAGCGATGCCAGACAATGCCATCATCTCTTCCCGATTTTTTTTGCCAAAAGAGAAAACGTCCACGACACTCAACTTCCCCTTGGTGAGCGTACCCGTCTTATCAACGACTAATATTTTTAATTTATCAAATCCTTCTATGAAATTATTACCCTTGATTATCACGCCATCTTGCGCGCTATGTCCGATTGCCAGCAAAAACGCAAGCGGCACCGCTATAGCGATATCATCCGCACAAACGACGAGTAACACGGCAAGCACAAGACTGATATTGCCAAAAATAAAGTAGAGCACGACTCCTGCGACAAACGCCGACAAAATGTACCAAGTCGCAAACCTATCTGCGATATTATTGATTTTTGCTTTGTTTGCCTGTGACTTTTCGACTAACTCTATTATCCTTTCAAAAGTAGTTTCTTTTCCGACTTTTTCCGCAGATATGA
>CAYHBU010000060.1:0-5093 GCA_964354925.1 uncultured Candidatus Saccharibacteria bacterium
TTTTCTTTATCTGCTTATCTTCATAAGGCGTAGCCAAGCGACGATAAAATTCATCAGCGATATTTTGGAACGTCCCGACGGTGGTCGCAATAATCCAATAACGAATCTTCCCGAACTGTAATTTGATGACCTGCATCGCAAGTCGCGTGCAAGTATAATTCAAAATCCCAGCATAAGCAGCTTCATGTCCGCACTCTTTCGCCTGCGCCACGATCTTTTCCGCCAGGTCATCAATCAATGGATCTAATTTTACTCTCTCCTCTTTGGGGATATATGGCATACTATATAGTGAAAATTCGACCATGATTTTCTCATCCAAGAAAATCATTAATCTTTATTTCGTTCTATAAATTTTAAAAATAAAAAATTGATTCCAGTCGGCTGATTTTCGATCTAATTTTTAATTAATTATCACTTCCCAACACGAGATAGAATTTATATATCATTAATTTTAACTTAAAACCGCCGACACTGAAAGTGTCGGCGGTTTTTTACATGTGCGCGGTACAGGGATTGAACCTGTGACCTTCACAATGTCAATGTGACGCTCTACCACTGAGCCAACCGCGCAAAACCAATAAATTTCTTCTCCTGATTTTCAAAGATTATGAAATCATATACTGTGCGCCTGGATGGAATTGAACCATCGACCCCGGCGTTATAAGCGCCGTGCTCTAACCACTGAGCTACAGGCGCATTTTATTTCTACCTCTCTAATGGTTGGAAGCGCCGCACTCCAACCACCGTCCACCAGCAAAAATCTTGGGCTATGCGCCCATAAAACTTAAATCCTTTACTAAAAAAGATACAAGATTTAATCCCCTTGGTCAACCCGTAAATAAGTTACGAAAATCCATATTTACGATATAAAAGCTCCGACGATATCGTCGGAGCTTTAAATTCTATCATAAAAACAATTTTGTCTTTTGGGATACCCACGCATAATCATCTTTGATTTTTTGGAGGTCATCCATTGACGGTTTCTCAACCTTGCTCACCAGATTCCTGTAATTCTCCTTGTCTTTCATCTGTCTCTTATCGCCTGCTGGCCATATCCGCCAAGAATCATTGTCTATCACATCTGCAACCAATAAATTGCCGTCCATATCGTGTCCGCACTCGATTTTCAAATCAACAAGAGTGACATTTTGCTTTGCCCACGCCTCCTCCAAGATCAGGAAAGTTTCCATCGCTAGCTTTCTCAGTTGATTGATTTCCTCTTCCGATCGAGGCAGATACACAATCTTTTCAAAAGGTAGCTCTAAGTCATCCATGAACCCATTCTCGATAGGTTTTTTGGGGTCATAAAAATCAAATATTTGCTTCTGTTCATTCCAAATCATCATCGGATCATGATGGCTGTCATCCTTCAAGAAAAACTCCACTGGCAAAATCTTGAAAACCGCGCCTTCTTTCACGTAAGTATTTCTTTTCAAATATGATCCGAATGCTATACGCCTGACCACCATCTCTATCGGTATCATACGGACGCGTTTAGCGACAAACGTATCCGCGCTCACTTGCCTGATAAAATGCGTCGGCACACCCCGCTGATTGAGCAGAGAAAAACAATTACAGGTAGTCTCTGTCGCCAAAACATTTTTACCACTCAGGCTGTGACGACTCATGCCGTCACCGGCGGTGATATCCGACTTGCTTTTAATGCGCACCTCTTTGCGATTCCGCGGGTCTTCGATAATAATCTTCGTCTTTCCTTCTGCTATACTTATCATTGCTCGCCTCCATATTGTTTTTTAAAATAACAACTTCCAGAGAATATAGCATAAACATTACTCAGTCAACTAAAATACCCTTTGCGATATCGCCAAGGGTATTTTAGTTACATCAAGTCAATTAAGCATTTTTCATAATTGCTTCAAACTCTTCTTTTTCAATCGTTTCCGCTTCCATTAATCTTTTCGCGATTTCTTCTAATTTAGCACGTTTTTTAGCTATGATATCTTTCGCAGTATTATGGGCAGTCATCATAAAATTGGTCACCTCTTCATCAATCATCGCTGCCGCTTTTTCTGAATAATTTTTCTCTTCATGTATCTCTCTGCCTAAAAACACTAACTCTTCTTTGCGTCCAAATGTCCTTGGTCCGAGATTTTCCGACATGCCATATTGAGTTATCAATCTACGAGCAAGGTCAGTCGCCACCTGCAAATCATTTGATGCGCCAGTCGTTAATTCGTTAAATACCGCCTGCTCTGCAGCATATCCGCCCAAAGAAACAGCAAGGTCAGCCAGGAATTGCGATCTAGTATGAAGCCTTCTATCCTCCACCGGCAATTTCAAAGTAAATCCTCCTGCTCTGCCTCGAGGGATAATAGAAATTTTATGCACCGGATCAGAATCTTTGAGTGACGCCGCCACCAAAGCATGCCCAGCTTCATGATAGGCGGTAATTTCTCTTTCTTTGGGCGACAACATATTGCTTTTCCTTTCGGGACCCAAGAGAACTTTTTCCATAGCATTATACAAATCCAACTGAGAGAATTCTTTTCTATCTGTACGAGCTGCAAAAATTGCCGCTTCATTCACGAGGTTGGAAAGATCAGCTCCGGAAAATCCAGGAGTGCGCTCAGCCACCTTCTTCAAATCGATTCCCGACTCAGCTTTCTTGTTTTTGATGTGAATTTTCAAGATTTCCTCTCTCTCCTTGATATCTGGCAAAGGTAAAATTACTTGCCTATCAAAACGTCCAGGGCGAAGCAATGCCGGATCCAAAACATCTGGCCTATTTGTTGCCCCTATTACGATAACATTGACTTCTTTATCGAAACCATCCATCTCTACCAAAATCTGATTCAATGTCTGCTCCCTTTCATCATTGCCTCCGCCAAGACCGGCGCCACGTTGCCTGCCGACAGCATCGAGCTCATCAATGAATATTATGCAAGGAGCACTTTTTTTCGCATTAGTAAACAAATCTCGCACACGAGATGCTCCGACGCCAACAAACATTTCCACAAATTCAGAACCGGACATATAAAAAAATGGAACTCCCGCTTCACCTGCTACTGCCCGAGCTAGCAAAGTCTTGCCCGTACCAGGATTGCCCATCAAGAGAACTCCCTTCGGTATACGAGCGCCAATATCCAAAAATTTCTTGGGAGTCCTCAAAAATTCTACCACTTCTTTCAACTCCTCCTTTACCTCCTTGAGTCCAGCCACGTCGTTGAAGGTCACCCTCTCTTTGTTATCTGCTACCTTGGCCTTTGATTGCCCGAATGTGAAAGCTTGCATCTGGCTACCCTGCACTTTTCGGAACATAAACCAAACGAATAATCCGATGATTATGAATGGTAACAGGATTGAAGAAAAAATACTGAGCCATGCGCCATACTCGACGGGCTCTTTCAATTCCAGGTTCAATTGATTTATCTTCTCCTGGCTAGTTCCATAGTTTTTCAAAGTCTCAGTCAATGAACTCTCTGATTCTTTTTTTGTCTCAGCCTTGGTTCCATCTTTAAATTCTACTGTCAGATTATTTTTCTCGACGGCAATCTTTTGGACTTTATCCTCATTGATCATAGTCACCAATTCAGAAAAAATAATATTCTTGGGAGGTTGCTCCGGCTTTACCAGAAGACTGAAAAGCCCCGCTAGAGCGAATAAAACTAAAAATGCTATTAATATGTTTCTTGTTAAAATTTTCACTTTTTCACAGATTAATTCAAATCTTGTGCGAATAATATGCGATGCATACTGCGCACCAAACCTGCATCAACCAGCCTTTTCTTTCAAATATTCTAAATTATTTTTCCTAAAAAAGCAAAAATAAAAGAGGGGGATTACTCCCCCTCTAAGAATGTTTTTGGTGCTAATGGCACCTTGTGTATTTTCACGGGATCAAGGATGCTTTTTAGGGCGCTTGATATCTGATCGAGGCCGAAAAGATGGACTTCTTTGCCCTGCTTCTCTGCCTCACGCACAATCTCTATCATATGAAAGTCGTTAGATATGATTACTACGTCTGATATTTCTTCGTATCTCAAGAATGTCCACCCGATACGGATAATGCTCATATCGACAGAATCTTCCAGTTTTTGACTGTCCAGCTTCCTCTTGGGGCAAACAATGATATCGAACCCAAGATTATGCATATCAGCCATTGGCAGCCCATAAAGACTCTGACTGGGCACCGCGACAAAAGCGAAATCTATCCTTCCTATCCGTTTTATCTCATCTCTTAACTTCTTGAAATCAACCACTAGACCAGACTTAATTGCATTGATAGCTATATTTTCGTAATCCATCAACACAATAATCCGTCGCCTAGCCTTATCAATATTATCCATCACATTGATTACCTCCCTTTCCTGGAAAAAATAGGGCCGGAGCGCCGTTCAAGCGCTCCGGCCCTGAAACTCACTTCTTCTGCTGATCGTTGTATTTTGTGGCAATCGTCATCATCTTGACAAACTTCTCTGCAAAAGCAAGGAAGTTGGGGGGCGTCTTCTCCTTGAGCACCTTTCCGCTTCTTACTGCGGCAAAGGGCACCCAGGACCCGATGTTTTCAGATAGCCACCAGAGCGATCCGGCTCCATCGAGTGCCTTGACGACAAAGAATGGATTGGCACCGTTCCTCGTGTTCGCATTAAGAAGCTCCACGAGACCCATTCCCTCATGATACAGTTTTCCTGTCCTCTGGTCCTTCCTGGATGCGAAGTATATCCGATAAACACCAGGCCTACCATTCATTAACTCGGAAAGATTGGGATTGCCCATGGAGTTTATCTTTTCAAACTTCAGCTTGGTCGCTTCGCGATAGTACCGCGAGGCGAGCTGCCTGAGTTCGTAGAATATCTTCTTGTCCGTCGGCGAAATCCCTCCGACATATACCTTGAAAGGCATATGGACGAGGCAGACCTTCTTGTCGAAGACTACCGCGTCATCGGGCCACTTTCCTGAAGCACTGCACTTCTCGACCTCGCTAACCGACAGGATCCTGCCACGCCCGACGCTAGCCACCTCCTTCATCCAATATATCACGTCATTTGAATTGATGGGTTTGGCCTGAGCGATGCCCTCGATCAAGCGACAGACTTCCTTGCTCTGTTGCATCTCTGGTCCGCCGCCCATAG
>CAYHBU010000061.1:0-5079 GCA_964354925.1 uncultured Candidatus Saccharibacteria bacterium
AAATTTATCAGCCAAGTTTCTCTGCGAAGATAGCCAGAAAAAATTAAACCGAGCAATTCAAAGAATACAGCAAAGTTAAAGATGATAGCCCACAAAACACCGCTACTCGATAATTCTTGACCGCCGGAATAAAAACTATAATAATTTCCCGCCCCAAGAAACATGCTTTGTTGTGGGAGTAAGGCAATCACACCAAATAAAAGTGTCAGCAATAAAACGGCAAGAAATTCAAAAGGAGAAACTAATTTTTTGGCGACTGTATACAATGAAACCCCGGCAAGAGATACAAAAAAAATAAATAGTGATAGTGTTATTTGCCACGATCCAAAAAATGAAACTCCTTTTGTCATTTCTTCAAGAACAGAAAGGCCTGGCTTGGAAGAAAAGAAGAATAAGGCACCAGTGATCGAGATAATTCCCAAAACCAAATACACGAGAGCGAATCGCTTCCACTTTATTTCTCTTTCGTGGAGATGTCCCAATAAGTAAAAAAGTAGCGCCACGAAAGCCAGTCCAGCGAAGATTGCAGATGTTGCAATGTCCTTACCCTGAATCCATGCTTCGGCCTGTTCGCCCCACCACGTGGTAATAGCAATTAAACCAAAAGCGAGTGGATAAAGTGCTTTAAAATAATATGCGCTGACTAAACTAAGAGCGGAAGTGATGAATAGAATAGTCCGCCATGAAAATGGATCGCCTAAATCCTTATTGAAAGCAAGCAATGTTACGCCAAGAAAGAAAACGGACAAAAGGAGAAAAAATTGACTAACTGCATCTTCTTTGGATAGGGCGAATTGCAAATACCACTCTTTGTCTGTTGCTGGATGTCCGCTTTTCTTTCTGCGCCTAGCAAAAAATACGAAAAATCCGATGATGACAGCCGGCCAGAAAAGAAATGATAATATGTCCAAGAAGTCCATAATGGTTTAATAAAATTCTTTAAGTTCCGCCGGTATTTTCTTGCGGACTATCCATCCGGTGGCAAAAGTAATAATTGTTGCGACCAAAAGCAAAAATGATGAAGTCAGTAAGAATGAATTATATCCAAAGCCCGTGAAGATTCCAAACGGATGTCCGATTAACGCAATAATGCCGAGCGGAATTGCGAGATAGAAAAGCGGGTATGATTCAACTGCAAAAGCCATAGCAATTGTTCCTATCATCCACAAAATAAAACCATCTGGCCAATTGGCTCGAATGTTAAACATTTGCGCCACCAAAAATATTCCTGCGCCATAGATTATCGACCCGAGTAAAATTAATGCATCGCCAGTTTTTTGAAGCTCTGACTTTTCTTTGAGATACCATCCTGCACCGTAAGATACAACCATTGAGATTAAAATAATTCCGATTTTGATCGGTTTTGTCATTTCGAGCCAATTGGCAGCGATAAAAGAGAAAATACCCGCTCCTACAAGAACGGCACCAATGGTTACGATTATGCGGATAGTCTTTTTTGAAGTATCTTCTTTTTCCTGTTCTGTACCGATTGAGTTAAAACTTTCTTGGATAACTTCAATAGTCCAACCCTGTCCAAGAAGTTCTTGGTATATTTCTTCCTTTGGCTTTCCGTGAGCCAACGAAGTTTTAACATATTCGCTTAATCTTGGATCAGTCATAGTATTGAAATTTGAGATATTTGTATTGTAGCAGCATTTTATTCCGCAAACAACTTTTCAACAGAAAATAGTTTTGGCAAAACCGAGTCCGATGTGTCTTTTTCTACAAAACTGGAGCCACCCATCGGGCTTGAACCGATGACCTACGGTTTACGATACCGTCGCTCTACCAACTGAGCTAGGGTGGCGCGCAACACAACTAAATATATCACCAATTACGAATTTCTCAACCCCATCAAGACAAAAAAATGCCGCGCGATTATATCGCGCGGCATACATGACTACCCGACTCATCTCCTCGACAGTCAGCTCACTGAGAAGCTGACTGTTATTTCCCGTTTCTTGACGAAGGATTATCAGCTCCTCTGGCGTCATTGGAATAGTAGCCAGAAGATCCAAGCCTTCCATATTTCTGCATTCCCTAGCCATTTTCGTCCTCCCTTTTTAAAGGTTTAGTTCTCTTTGCTCATCTGGCACTGCTCATCTGGCAACTCTAGGAAAGTGCTATACTTTCCCGTGCCGGTGCAGAACTCGAGAATTGCCTCATCTCCCTTGAAAGAAACGGTCACTTCTCTCTTGGGGGCCTTGTGATACCAACCCTTCCAGCTCATTGCACCGCTGAGACTGCCGTCCCCCAGTTCATAATAATAAACCGAAAAATTGCCGTTGCCCATCATGTTTTTCTCTTTCAAGATGTCGAGTAGAATTTTGATCTTCTCGACCTTCACTTCTTGATCGGTTTCTTCGGATAGGCTTTGGGCCATCTCCAAAAAATGCTTCTTTGTCGCTTCGGTCGCGGTCCTCATAATTCTTACCATGAGAAATGTGAAATAAGCGACTGCCTCCACCGTCTCCATCTTCTTGAATCTCTTCATAACGGCCTCCACTTTTTTATATTATTTTATTTTAAAAAATCTCCTCTTCTGAATCAACCAGCCAAACCGACTGATAAACTCAGGTGAGGAGACGAAACGCTTTGCGTTTCGTCTCGCTTGGAAGGAGTTTTGAATGGGTTAGGTTATAATAACCAAAGACCGCAACCTACCCACCGTGAAAGCTTTTTGTTTATTCTATTGGCAAAATTATTATCTTTTACTGCCTTAAAACAAATTGCCAACGGAATACCAACGACCAACAAAGCAACAATCGCAAAAACTAGATTTACCACATCTATCATCCCCTGGTCACCCATCTGGTTCTCCTTATTCGTATTTTAAAAAATCTCCTCTTCTGAATCAATCAGCCGACTGGCTGACAGACTCAGGTGAGGAGACGAAACGCTTTGCGTTTCGTCTCGCTTGGAAGGAGTTTTGAATGGGTTGGTGTCGCGGGATATTACCTGTTCTTTTCAATCAATTCCTGAAGCGTGGCCTCCTCTTGCGTCTCAGTATTCTGATGCTTTTCGAATGCAGCGAGCTTCGCCGCATTCTTCTCAATTGTAATTGAGATAACCTTGGCAATAAAAACTGCCAAGACAACAAAAGATACGACAACCAAGATGACATTTACAATCCTTTCCCCCTTCCCTTTCTTGTTATTTTCCGCAACTTCCTGCCCATTAAGGCACTTCTTGTCAACAACCTGCATTTACTCCCTCCTTTGTCCCGCCTACACTCTGTGAGTTGTGGCGGGATTTTAAATTCAAAGAACAATTTCCACTTTTTCATTCGTTAAAATAAAAAAGTGGTTTCAAGATTACTCTCTAAATAATTATATAAATATAAATACGCATAAAGCGAGAGAGTAATCTTGAAACCACTCTTAATTTTTAGACATTTCCCGGCTGGCTATACCGCTCTCTCTAAAAAGTTATTATATTTTCAATGATATTAACACTATACACTATTTTTACCACTTTGTCAATAGTGACCTCCTGATAGCCTGTTTTTGGCTCAAATACTGCCTTCTGCCTCTCAGGTATTTATCATTTTTAATGATATTATTATACACCACATATCCATTCTTGTCAACAACAATCAAGGAATTTTAATTGACTCTCTCCTCTATTTTAGGGTATCATTTAAACATTAACTGTAATAGAGATAAATGAAGTTAGGCAACAAATCCATAATTTTTATGATTTTAAGTAACACAAAAATAGGAATAACTGCCCAATCAAACACAAATGGAAGGATTAGTACTTCTGCTTGTGGCTTTTGGGGCTGTGGCAATAGGATTAGCTCTTGGATACTTTGCCCGCCAAACAATAGCCAAAGCGCAACTTGGATCAATAGAAACAAAAATAGAGAAGCTTCTCGCTGACGCCAAGACTGAAGCTCAGAATATCATCGTCAACGCCAAAGAAAAAGGCGTCAAGGCAGTCGAAGACTCAAAAAGAGAAGTTAGAGAGCGCATCGTCCAATTTGAAAAAAATGAGGAAAAGTTATTGAAGCGCGAAGAAATGGTTGATCGCCGTCTTTCTGAGTATGACAAAAAGGAACAGGACTTGGGTCAGAAAGTTGAGAAAGTCCGATCCATCAAAGAAGAGGTTGAGAAATTAAAAAGCGAGCAAGCAGACAAACTCGAAAAGCTCGCCTCTATGTCCAAAGAGGAGGCCAAAGAATATCTCATCAAGCTTGTCGAAGAACAAAGCAAGGAAGCTATCTGGGAACGCATCAGGAAATTAGAAAAAGAAGGTCAAGTCGAACTCGAGAAAAAAGCTCGGGATCTTTTGTTGATTGCTTTGCAGAGATATTCCGGATCCCAAGTGTCTGAAAGCTCCACTGCTTCCGTTCCCCTGCCATCTGAGGATGTGAAGGGCAGGATTATTGGCAAGGAAGGCAGAAACATCAAGACTCTTGAAAAAATCACTGGCGTAGAATTCATCATTGATGAGACCCCTGATGCTATCACCTTGTCATGTTTTGATCCTGTCCGCAGGCAGGTCGCCAAATTGACTTTAGAAAAATTGCTCGCTGACGGCAGAATCCAACCAGCTCGTATCGAAGAGCTCTATGATAAAGCTAAGGAAGAAATCGGACAAAAAATCTATGAAGCTGGTGAAACAACTCTCTACGAACTGGGCATGGTCGGCATCGATCAGAAACTAGTCAGTCTTTTGGGCCGACTCCAATATCGCACCAGCTACGGACAGAACGTATTGCTTCATTCCGTGGAGATGGCGCATATCGCATCGATGCTTGCCGAAGAACTCGGCGCGGACGTGCAAGTTGCCAAGATCGGTGCGCTGTTTCACGATATCGGCAAGGCGATGGACCATGAAGTGCAAGGTACTCATGTCGAGATCGGTAAAAAGATATTGGAAAAATTCAATATCGATAAGCGCGTGGTGCAGGCGATGCAGTCGCACCATGAAGAGTATCCGTACGAATCAATCGAATCGGTTATCGTGCAGACGGCAGACGCGATCTCTGGCGGCAGGCCGGGCGCGCGGCGCGGCACGATGGAAACATATCTCCGCCGGCTCGAAGAGCTGGAAGGCATCGCGAATTCTTTCGAG
>CAYHBU010000062.1:0-4815 GCA_964354925.1 uncultured Candidatus Saccharibacteria bacterium
GTGCCCTTATATCCGGATCCGAATAATTGGTACAATATTACGACTCCATTCAATGCCACCTGGTCATTGCCTTTGGATGTTACTGATGTAGCAACCGCCACAAACACAAACCCTAATTTTCAACCACAAAAGAGCGAAAAATTATTTGATAATAAGATTTTTGATAGTTTGCCGGAAGGCGTCTCTTATTTGCATGTAAGATTCAGGAATAAGGTCGGATGGGGACCGACCACACATTATCGTTTAGCTGTTGATACTGCGCCACCAGCCCCTTTCACCATCGAATCACCAGATAGTTTCCGGACTGACAATCCTATGCCACTTTTGCAATTTGAAACAAGCGATGCCCTTTCCGGCATCAGCCATTACTTGGTAAAGATAGGTGATGCGGAATCTTTCGAATGGAAAAATGGACAATTAAGACCTCCATTGCAATCACCGGGAATTCATAGAGTGTCTATCCGCGCAGTAGATTTGGCTGGCAATGGTGCGTCTATGAATGTTAACCTTGAAATATTGGCGATTGAATCCCCAGCCATTACTTTTGTGACAGAAAAAGTATTTTTTGGAACTGAAGAGGGGTTGACCGTGAGGGGTACGGCGTTGCCCAATGTTGATGTAAGAGTTTTTCTTGAAAAAGAAATAGGGGGGTTGATTGCTGAACGCGTAGCTCGTTCAAATAAAGATGGAAATTGGGATGTGGCTATCAATGAGCCGCTCGGAATAGGCGCGTATGTCGTGTCGGCACAAGCTAGAGACCTGAGAGGCGCCTTGAGTTTGGTTGTAAAATCAAGCAAGATGATCAGAGTCCAGAGTCAACCAATCATAAAATTGGGCGCTGTTGAGATTGGAGCGGGTGGCAGCGCTACATTTTTGCTCATTATTTTGATTGCTGGATTCGGGTCGGGATATCGGTATTTCAGAAAAAGACAGCAAAGATTGATGACGAAGATTGATATAACTGGCAGAGATTATGCACAATTATACAAAATAATAAACAGTGATGTTGAAAAAATAACGAAAGATTTTGACAAATTGAATGAAACAGAGAAAAAGTTCATATTGAACAGGATAAAGGAAAATGTCCGGAAAATAGACAAGTACCTTTTAGATGAGATTAAGAGCATAGGGAATAATAAATAGTCGGTTAAATACTTGGCTTGAAGCCGTTTTATGCAATAATGGCGGAGTCTTGTATTTGATCGCATTATATATTAAACTTAGTTATGTAATTATTGTGATTAAAATCAGTATATATGGCAACAATTCTTCTCGTAGAGGACGAACGATCATTATCAGAAGTCCTTGGTCACGAATTAAAAAAATCAAATTTTGAGGTGGAATTCGCATATGATGGCGAAGAGGCGATAGAAACATTAAAGATATTAAAACCAGACCTTATTTTGTTGGATTTGATATTGCCCAAAATGAATGGTTTTGATGTTTTGGAAAAGATCAAGAGAGATTTCGATACCCGCTCGATTCCGGTAATCGTATTATCTAATTTGGGGAGCGACGATGACATAAAGCGCGCCATCAAACTTGGCGCAGAGGACTATTACGTGAAAGTCCAGCATCCGCTTTTGGAAATCGTTGAAAAAGTGTCAAAATTTCTGGAAACTCCAAGAAGTCTGACTGAATAGCCAAAATAGAAAAAATATAAAACAAAAATACCCCATCTGTGTGACGGGGTATTTTTGTTAGGGTAGTAGGCGGTTTTCAATCAAATATTGCCCTTGGATTAGATGGATTTTGTTGTTTATGGTTGATAAACGAGATGATTGATGTTGAGTCTGGATAGTTGTTGTGAATTTATTGTGATAAAATAAATATAATATTTAATATATTATGAAAAAACTGCTAACTAGGATTATAAAGCCTTGGACGATGGCGGTTGCTAATATTGCTATTATTATTGCGGTTGAGCTATCTGATGGCGGTAAATTTTTTGTCGAAACTGGATTGATACATGGCGTTGCTATTTTATTTATTTTTTTGGCGATCGGAGTGTTGTTCTTGCCGTACCAATTGTATGATCAATATGCCAAAAAATTCCTCTGGGGCGAAATATTGGCGATGCTTATTTTTGCCTCTTCTCATATTACAGAGTTTTTGAGCTACAAGATATTCGATATCCATGAAGATGCCGTTTTTGCCAATGTCGCTAATTTTTATATAATAAGCATCCTGGTTATGCTCGTCGGCTCTGAAATGTTTTTCAAGGCATATCACCGTGGACGGACAAAGTTATTTTTATGGCTTTACGGTTTGAGCGCGGCAATTTTTGCATTCCTTGTTGTTTTTAATGTGTTGAACGACGATATTATTTCACTTGAAAAAATGGGAGCGTACCTATCTTTCTACATAATAAGCATTATCGGATTTGGTTTCTTGGGGATGACTGTGGCTGCAAAATTCAGGGTAGTATCGATAGTAGCTCCTTTTGTCCGTTATTTCAGGATTAGCCTGTTTTTTATCATTATGGCAACATTGATAAATGTTTTTTATGTGATCCTTGAAGAAACATTGGGGGTGCCTGATTACCAGATAATAAATTTTGCGCATTTTAGTTTTTATGCGGCATTATCTGGGATGATTGTGTCATTGAGCAAGCTTTCTTCTGATCTGTCCCATCTCGGTGGGATGTATTCGGCCGTGAGGGAATATGAAAACAATCACAATAATACAGCAAAGCCATAATGACTGATTGATTGGCTATACACCCAATTTTTATTATTGACAATGAGAGGATTTTGATGTATTTATAATTTATTAAAAATAGATTTTTAAAAATCAAGGAGGAGATATAAAATGTGCAAAGGAAAAGAGATAGCGGCTTTAGCTGGCGGATTACTTGACGTTGCTAGTCATCCGCCCAAGGAGTTGCGCGCAAAAGGATTGCAGTCAGAGATAGTAGTAATGGAAAAATTCCCTCTTTTGCGTAATGGAAAGAAGGTGACGGGAACTTTGTTCTATATCCACCATGATTATTTCTTGAAAAGCTTGAATGAAGAACTGGATCATGGCGGTTTCAGGCCGGCGACAATAGATGAGCTGACGGAATTTTCTGAGGTTTATTGCGGATCCTGCGAGACGCTTTCTTGGAGCAGGATTATCGCCACCCATCCTGATAGCATAAAAGAGTTAAAAGAAGCATTAAAGGAAAGACACGGGGAAAAAGGCGAAACCTTTATCCCTATGATCTGCCTTGAGGATGGAAAACCGGTAAATCGCACCATCAAAAAATACAAGGGAGAAGGAGATTATGACGTGTATTTTGAGGGGCATGCTGGAACGCTGGTGCTTGCCATAAAAAAAGAATCTTAGGATTGATCCGAGCCGCGCTCAAAGAAGCGCGGTTTTGTTTTGGCGCAAGAATAACAACTCTTCTTTATTTGTTGTATTATTAAAGTATGAAAATAATCCATATTGCATTACTGGTTATCATTTTAGCGGGTGTCGGTTTTAATTCGTTTTATTTTTGTGTTTGGCAAGCATCAAAAAAGAAGTTGGTGATTTATAGCTTTCAGGGATGTGTAAATGCCGGTTATCCTGTGTCGGAGAGTTACCCGGCTCAATGCCGAACGCCTGATGGGAAAAGTTTTTCTGAATATATCGGCAATGAATTGGAAAAAGTCGGATTGATCACGGTAAACGATCCGAGGCCGAATCAAAAAGTATTCAGTCTGCTCACAGTGTCTGGACAGGCGCGAGGCTATTGGTTTTTTGAAGCATCTTTTCCTATAAAACTTTATGATAGCGGAGGGAATCTCTTGGCAACCGCCATAGCTCAGGCTCAAGGCGAGTGGATGACAGAAAATTTCGTGCCATTCAAGACGGAGCTCGTATTCGATGTTCCGATGGAGGGCGATGGAGTTTTAGTTTTTGAAAAGGATAACCCATCCGGGTTGCCGGAGTATGATGATAAATTGATAGTGCCAATAAAATTTAGCCGCTAGAGTTATTTCGCGACATTTTTGTATTGCAATCAGTCCGAGGTTATGTTATTAAAAAGAAAATATTTCAACGATCAAAAAGGAGGTAGGCCGTGGGCAGAAGAAAGATTGGCAAGAGAAGGTCTCGTTACTTGATGGTAGATGATGCAAGAGTGAAGCCATTGTCATCAACCGGAGAAAAGAATGGTGGATCGTATCTGATGATATGCATAGAAACATGGAATGCCAATGAAATCACTCTCGAAAAAGTCAGAGAAAGGTGGTTTTCGTTGTATCACCCCGCAGGATATGACACGATAGTGATAGGAAAAGTTGAAAATGGAATATTGACGACCGAGATGACACGCGCTAAATCATGTGACTGAATCCCAGTCCCCGATAAATTTCGGGGACTTTTTATTTGGCATTTGATTTTTAATTAAACGTATGGTGGATAGGCATTGTAAAATCGTATATAATCAAATCATTAATTATATAGATTCAGACCTAACATATGAAGCCAACCGACGTTTTAAAACATGAACATGAGGCCATCAAATTAGTGCTTGTCATCTCGGAAAAAATAGTAAAAAAATTAAAAACAAAAAACGCCGCAACCTCGGATCATTTCGGCAACATCTTGGATTTTTTGAAAATTTTCGTAGACAAGTGCCATCATGGCAAGGAAGAGGAGTTACTTTTCCCTGAGATAATATCAGCGGGATTTCCTTTGAAAGATGGTCCGATTGAAATAATGATCAAAGAGCACAACGAAGGCCGCAAATATATTAAGAATATGAAAGCGGCATATTTGAGATATAAAAATGGAAGCGAGACTGCTGCGGAAGAAATATCTGTTCACGCCAAGGATTATGTCAGA
>CAYHBU010000063.1:0-4753 GCA_964354925.1 uncultured Candidatus Saccharibacteria bacterium
GATAAATCTAAAAGTTTTGAGAGATAAGAAGGAAAAATTATTGAACACGATACTAGAGGAGAGAAGAAGTAGTAAATAAAAGCATCAAAATAATTAAAAAATAACAACCGATGAGGTTGTTATTTTTTTAATTCTTCATCTATTACCATCTCGTAGTAAGTAAAGCTTTGTGATCCTGATATCTTAAATCCATTTATGAATATAGTTGGCGTTCCCCTGACTCCAGCCAACTTTCCTTCTTTTGTGTCTGCTTCTATCGAGTCTAGGTTTTTAGATAGGCCAATGCATCCATTGAATTTAAAAACATTGAGATTTAGTTTATTCGCGAGAGCCATAGTGTTTTCTTTGCTTATGACCTTATCTATGTCTTTCAATTCATACAAGGCATCATGATATTCGATATATTTATCTTGTTCGTTGGCGCAATTAGCAGCCAGTGCGGCGGTCTTCGAATCTTCTCCTAGGATGGCGAAATCTTTAAAAACTATTTTTACTTTTCCCGATTTTACATATTTGTCGATTATTTTAGGCAGTGTTTGCTCTGCGAATATTTTGCAATAGCCGCACTGATAATCAAAAAATTCTACAAGCGTGACAGGAGCATTGGGGTTGCCTAGGACTGGATCGTTCGAATCAATCTGGATATTAATGCGCTCGTTTTGATTCGTATTAGTCGGCAATAATGCGCTGGGAGATGATTTTTCTAATATTCCGTTTTTATCTAAAAATATCCCAGCACTTATCAAGATGCCAGTAAGGAGTATTGCGCTTGGGAAAAAGTAATCTTTCAGTTTTGATGTTTTATTTCGTGGATCGTAGGCCATAAAACATAAAACATAAAACATAAAACATGAAACATTTTAATTCTGCTTCATACTTTAAGCTTCATGTTGTGTTATTTTATACTCCGCATCCTCCGCCCTCTGATTGCTTTGGCAGTAGTTCCGGATACTTTTCCAGCTCGGCATGGATATTCTTTGACCAACCGCTGGCGCTTGAGTATTCTTTGGATAAGATCATTTTAGCATCTATAGTGTCCCAATCCAAGCCTTTGATATGCTTGAAATATGTTGCGATTTCAAGATAGCTAGATTCAAACCAAAAAGAATTAAAATATTTTAATGCTTCATAGATTTCGGTCTCACCATTGCCATTGGCTACCATTATCTCAATAAGTCCAAGCGCTGCCATCCCATGATTACAATCTGGGAAGGCAGTACTGTTATTACAGCAAGGACGATAAACGTTTTCAGATATATTCTTAATTATTGCTTCTTGGCCGGAGTTTAGATTGAGCCAGTTGAATTTTGAGTAGATGTCGTCAAGCGGTTTTGATGCGATAGTCCAGCCACCAGTTGATGCGAATCTTTTGTAGTCTCCGTATTTTGCCATATCTCCTCCTGTTAAAAGAGTATTTTGTTGGGCTAGTCCTAGTGCCCAGAACATATTCAAAACAAAATGGCTATTTTGGGAGGTGATTTTTATTTTTTGGTCAGTTCCAGATTCTAAAATGGACGATTCTTCATCTGTCAGTCCTCCGTTGGAGGCGTAAATGTCCTTGAATTTTTCTTTGTCGATAACACCTTCTTTAATCAGTGCTGGTCCGATATTGCCCCAGGTGACATTGATTTCGTAGCCTTCTTTTGGCATGACTAAGCTCGATAAATCCTCTTTATTAGTCGATGGCTGTTCATTGAGTTGCGCTCTTAGGTCCTTCTTAATCTTATAATCTTTGAGATACTCATTTATGGAAAAACCTGACAAAACCAGTCCAACGATAATCATCCAAGCACCGATAGTTTTTGAAGTATTTTTATTTTGTGGTTGTTGTTCCATGTTTATTTTAAATAATATTTAAGGAGTCTATTCTGCTGCCAATGGGCAAATTTTAGCAGTATTGAGACGATAAATCTAGAATCGTCGAGCCTAGCCGTGCCAATGTCCACCAAATATACTTTTTGGGTATTTCTTTCGATTAAGAGATTGGGGATTTTTTTATGTCCGAAAAATAAAAGCCCCCAAAGTCCGAACAGGTCAAGGAATAATCTCTCTTTTTTTTCCAGTTCATCTTTTATCCCTATGATATCGTAAAGTTGAGATTTGATGTTTTCACTCGCCATGTCTTTGCGTGTTAGGGCAAGGCCATTTATGAAAGGTTCGATTATGACGTAAGTAGATTTATTATTTTTTTCGTAAAAATGAAGAGATGATTCATTGAGGTGGTGCCTCAGATATTGATTCAGGATGGCGAATCCATTTTTTAATTCTGAGCAGTATTTGGATGAGTCCCAAAAAAAGCGCAGGCTATAAAAAGTCGGGAATTTGATGACTTTGTCGATGTCATATTGATAGACGACACTTTCTGCGCCAGCAGAAATCAATTTGCCTATAAGATTTTTATCGTATGGCAGGGTGGATTTTTCCACGATTTTGTTATTGAAATTTTAATGGGGTGAGCGACGGGGCTCGAACCCGCGACCGCCAGATCCACAATCTGGTGCTCTACCAATTGAGCTACGCCCACCATGAAAATTCTGAATATAAAGAGAAAGTTAGAAATTTATAAGCCTCGCCATAGCGAGGTAGTATAAAGGTTTTTAGTTTTCTCTCTACATTTAACGCTTTATTGTGTCCCCGGAGGGAATCGAACCCCCATCTAGAGCTTAGAAGGCTCCCGTTCTATCCGTTGAACTACAGGGACAAAGGATAATTCATCGCACAAAAACAAACATTACTATAAAAAATTTTTAGCATAAGGTCAACCCCATGGTGAATTTTGATAATATATTCAAATTACCTTTTCTCATCTACAGGATCAATCCCTGGGATAATTATGGCCTGAAAGGATTAGTTATCTGTTTTGGATCGAATTGGTTCCTGTTCCCTTCTCTCAGTTTCAAGTCTTCTAGGATTTGATTGAGCTGATTTTTTTGAGCTGTTTGTATCTTGACTGTTGGCAATGGCTCCTGGGAAAGAGCCATATATATCTTAAAATAGAATATGTATCCGATGTACAAGATTAAGGCAAGAGCAACGATAGACCAAATCAAGACGATATGATGCTTGAAGAAGGTGTTGATGCCTTGTGGTAAGTTATTTAATTTAGGAAATTTTAAATCTATTTTCATCGGTTATTTTGTATAAATTTTTACTTCCATAGTGGCCTTGGTGTCTTCTTCTATTCCTTGAGCCGTTGCTTTCACTTCTTTTACGGCCTCTATTTTTTCTATCTTGTTATAAAAGTCAGCATTTTCTAAATTATTGATAAAGCTCATCACATTCTCAAAAGATCCTTGCAATACTATCCTGAAAAATAAATATTTCGAGGCGGCGACATTTGCTACGGGTTCCTTTTTTGATTTCGCTTCTTCTAATATCGTAATGGAGTGTTTGTTGCCGGTACTTTCTGCCAGGTTCTCCAGTTTTATCAGGGCATCAAGGAAGTTTGCTTGATCGGCGAGAGTAGCATCTATCTTGTCGACAGAGTCTTTGATGGAATCATATTCTTTTTCGATCAAGGTTATTTGGCTACGCTTTTTTTCGATATTGACGATTTGTTGCTTGGTATCTATGTATTGAGCGGTAATAAGGTTTATCCTTTGAAGTAGCGGAAAGACTATGCCTAGGGCAAGAGCGGCAAAAATAACGACTATTATTGCTATGGTCAGATATAGTTTTATATAGGGGGATGGATTTTTCATTGCGTTTACTATTTGATCTTGAAATCAAAAATAAAATCTATATTTGATTGCTTCAAGAAATTAGAGTACGGAGAATTTATTTCGGAGAATAAAGATTCATTTTTGATATTTTCCTGAATCTTTATGACTTGATTCCTGGAAATAGAAAAACCTTGTATCTTGCCAATAGAATTTTTCCTATCCAATAAAAAGCTTTTGAGATAAGAATCTTTTTCTGTGGAAGCATCGATGAGTTTGATTATCAGTGGCGTAATCGGCGTCGCTTGTCCTTTCACTGACAACAATAGGGATATTTTTTGGTTCGTTTCTTTTATCTGTTTTTCGAATTCTTCGATTTTTACCACCTTTTCTGTAGCTCGCTCTATCTCGAGTTGAGAAATGATGGGCTCAAGCTGGAAGGAAATGAAAAAGTAGTTAAAGACAAGTAAACCGATGAATACGGTTGTTATGATGGATAGGCCGATACTGAAAAATACTATAAATCGGCGGGTTATTTCCGTTTGGTAATATTTTTTCTCATTTGGTGATAGAAGGTTCAGTTTGATCATGTGTTTGCGCTGCGTAATATTTCGATCCGCTACAGCGGACTAATAATTTTATCGAAACAAATCCTATTCCCTGATATCTATATCCAAAATAATTTATTTTAATTTGAGATTACTGTCATTCTAAATTGTTCAGAAGCTAGATATTGGAAATTTTAGTAGTTAGCTCCTCTTAACGCTATGCCAAGTCCAGAAGTGAAGGCTAATGATTTTTCATACGGCATCAATGGGATTTCTTTCAATGGCGCTGGCAAGATGTTTACCCAAGGATTCCCTAACTCAACTGGTATTTTGATGGCCCCGGAAAGATATGGAGCTATGCCAGTCAGATTAGCATCTCCGCCACAAAGGATTATTTTTGATATTTTTGGTTGTTCAGTGTGTTCGTGCTGAGCATGGGAAATGTAATAATCTGCATACTCTTCGATTTGCCCTATCAGGGTTTTGATGGCCGGCTCCAGAGCTTCGAAGACTCTACCTTCATATTTGGTCTTGTCTAGTCCGACA
>CAYHBU010000064.1:0-4704 GCA_964354925.1 uncultured Candidatus Saccharibacteria bacterium
ACCACCGAGATCTACACTCTTTCCCTACACGACGCTCTTCCGATCTATGAATTGTCTTCCACGATAACTTTTTAACTGTTTTTCTCTTTCAATCGCTTCTTTTCTAGTCAAAAATTCCTCTTTGTGAACTATTTGCCAAAATCCCGCATTTTTACTTGTATATGATTTTGCCTTATTTTTCAATATGCCATTATGTCTTTTTATTCTTTCCTCTAGATTCTCTGTATGTCCCACATATATTCTGTCATTTTCATTTTTAATGGCATAAACATAAAACATTATATTTTTTATTTATTGTCTGCTTAAAAGTCCGCCAGCCGGCGGATCTACCGACTGAGCTACCGGCGCGTAAGCTAATCAATAACTTAAAACAAACATCTAACGACAAATTTTTAAATGCAAAAAATATGTTATATAATATATAAGAATTCGCAAATAAAATCAATATGACAAGCCAAAAACTAAAAATCGGAGTATTGATGGGCGGTCCCTCATCTGAGCATGAGGTGTCTTTGAAGACTGGTCAGAAAATCATAGAGCATCTTGATAAAGAAAAGTATGGCATTTTCCCGATTAGAATATCAAAGGATGAACACTGGCATTTGAATAATGAGAAGATACATCCAGAAGTTGCTTTGGGCAAGATAGACCTGGCTTTCATAGCTATGCATGGTGAATACGGTGAAGATGGCCAAATCCAGCAATTCTTGGAACAACATCAGAAACCCTATACCGGTTCTGGCGTTTTTGCTTCACAGATGGCAATTGATAAATCCCAAAGCAAAAAGATATTCAAAAGCCACGGTCTTATTACGCCAAAGGCCGCACTGATAAAATACGGAGAAAAAGGGTTTTTGAGTAAATTTGAAGGCGTATCGCAAAACGGTCCTTGGGTAGTGAAACCGGTTTCTCGCGGATCCAGCGTCGGCACGAGCATAGTGCAGGATAAAAAAGACATTTTCGATGCGGTACATAAATCCTTTTCTTTTGATGAGCAGGTCCTAATAGAGGAATGTATAAACGGCAGAGAATTCACTTGTGGCGTTTTGGAAAATTATCCGTCACAATCGGGTCAAAGATATTTTACCTTGCCAGTGACAGAGATAATGCCAAGTCCTAAATATAATTTTTTTGATTATGACGCAAAATACAAGGAGGGCGCTACAAAAGAGGTGACGCCTGCGCATATATCATCTGAACTTTCAAAATCAATACAGCTCGCGGCGACCCTAGCGCACTCAGCCCTGAATTGTCATGGATATTCCAGGTCTGATTTCATGGTTACTCCTAAAAATGAAATATATATCCTAGAACTTAACTCACTGCCAGGTATGACAGAAACATCCCTCCTGCCTCAAGCTGCAAGAGCCGCAGGCATAACATTTCCGGAGTTGCTGGACAAAATAATCCATAACGCGCTCAAAAAGTATTATGCTTGATCACCGTAATTAGGGGTTGATTTTTAATTTTTATTTTTGTATTATATTCTAAATTCTAGATTTTGAATTTTTGATTCTAGATGAAGGGCCCTTAGCTCATTTGGTAGAGCACCTGCTTTGCAAGCAGGGGGTGATCGGTTCGAGCCCGATAGGGTCCACCAATACAATAAAAACCGCTCTTTTATGGGCGGTTTTTATTGTGCAAATCCAGGCGAGCATGTCATAATATAAATCAGGTGCTACCACTACAAATATGACAAAATCCAAACAACTCAAAATTGGCTTAGCGCTGGGCAGTGGCGGTCCGAAAGGATTGGCGCATATCGGCGTTATTAAAATTTTAGAAGAAAATAACATCCCGATTGATTTTATTGCCGGTTCTAGTATTGGCGCTCTCATCGGCGGATTTTATGCGACCACAAAAAATATAGAACAAATAGAAAAAAAAGCGCTCAACACTAATTGGAGATTGGTGCTATCATTACTTGATCCATCTTTAAGCGGTGGTCTAATTGGCGGTGAAAAAGTGAAAAACTTTATTGAAGATTATATAAATAAAATAAATTTTAATCGATTGAAAATACCTTTATCGGTAGTGGCAACTGATATTGAAACGGGCAAAAGCATTATCATAAATAATGGTGACGTTGCATCAGCGATAAGAGCAAGTATTTCATTTCCTATGGTTTTTGAATCGGTTAAACTAAATAATAGATTATTAACCGATGGAGGATTGTCTCTGCCTGTTCCCGTAGATATAGTAAAGAAAATGGGGGCGGATATAACAATAGCGGTTAATTTAGATGCTAATTATTTTATTAACGGAAATAACAAAAATACAAAATTAGGTTTTTACAAAATTGCAAACAATTCAATTAACACTTTACGTCACCATCTAGCATCTTGGAATGTCAAAAACGCTGACGTAATAATTGATCCGCAGTTTGGTGATATACACTGGGATAAATTTTTGGACGGCGAAGACATTATTTTAGCCGGCGAAAAAGCAACTAAAAAAATCTTACCCCAATTAAAAAAGCTATTAAATAAAAATTAAAGATTATTTAATGCGGTATAAATTTTATACAACTTCAGAGAAAGCATGGGATGCTATGCTTGAGGCGATGTCAGGTGCACATAAATCCATTTTTTTAGAAATGTATATTTTTGTCGATAATATCGATACGCATCATTTTTTTGAAATCCTAAAAGAAAAGGCAAAAAACGGAATTAAAGTAAAACTGATTCTTGATTCTTATGGCAGTTCGGGAATAGACTCAGCGACAATAGCGGAAGTGAGGAATTCCGGAGTGGAGCTTATGTTTTTTAGTTACTGGCTCAGGCGCACACATAAGAAGATATTGGTGGTGGATGGGAAAATCGCTTTCTTGGGGGGAGTGAACATACATAAACTATTCAGAAAATGGAATGACTTGCAAATATATCTCACTGGTCCGATTGTGAAAAGCGTAGCAAGGTCATTCGCCAAGACATACCTGATGTGCGGAGGCAAAGACCAAGATGTGTTGGCTTATGATGGCAAAAAAACCATCTTGAGAAGAACCAAGCTTTGGTTCTTGGAATATCAGCATATCAGCAAAAAAAGTCTATTCAAAAAACATTATCAGGACAGGCTCCTAAATGCAAAAGAAAAGATAATTATCGTGACGCCGTATTTTGTGCCACATAGATGGCTTATCGGATTACTGCACCAGGCAATCCTGCGCGGTGTCGAAGTGGAAATCATACTGCCGCAAAAAACAGATCTTTGGCATATGGATAGAGTGAATCATTTTTATGTATCGCGATTATACTCGCTGGGCATCAAGTTTTATCTGAAAAAAGAAATGATTCATGCAAAAGCAATGATCGTTGATGGTGTTGAGGGTATGGTTGGATCGCAAAATATTGATCCTTTGTCTTTTGAGCACAATCTGGAAGCTGGAATATTTTTCCGCGACGAGAAAATGGTCAAAGACCTCTTGAGAATAATAAATGATTGGCAAAAAGAATCTATTATTTTTGAGCCGTCAATATACAAAAAAACATGGCCTGACTATCTAATTGCTCCCGTAATCCGCGTTTTTCAAGCATTTTTTTGATGAAAATATGGAGTTTACTCTATCATTAAATTATGCTAATTTTATAATTGCTATGATTAGAAGAGCTATAAAATATTTTGACAGATTGGAGGATAGGGCGAGAGAGCGCTTGAGCCACTACGTTGTTTTGTATGCTATGATTGGCGGCATTGCCATCGTGCTTTTTTGGCGCGGAGTGTGGTATACCGCCGATATGTTTCCCTTTTTGACTGGACCAGTATCTGTGCTTGTTAGTACGATTATAATGTTGGTCACTGGACTTTTCGTATCTTTCTTTGTGGGTGATCGCATAATCCTTTCCGGACTTAAGAGGGAGAAGAAGTTGGCTGAAAGAACTGAAGAAGAAGTGAGGGTAGAGGCGGAAATTACGACCAAAGTATTGGCAAAATTAGAGAAAATAGAAAGAGATTTGGAAGAGATTAGAAATAAGATAAAATAAAGAAAAACTGAGGCAGTTAATATAAACAAATAATAAAACACGAAATATAAGACAAGGAATATTTTTAAATAACAATAATTTATCTTTGTTGCATGTTCCATTTCTCGTATTTCATAAAATAATGTCCGATCCCAAAGAACAATTCAAGGAAAAGGAGTGGCGTTGCACGGTGTGCGATTATATTTATACCGGCAATGAGCTTCCGGATCAATGTCCAAAGTGCGGTGCTGATAAAAAGGCATTTGTGCCGGTTGAAGAAGAGGGAATAAAATTAGAACATGAAAAAAAATACTAAACTATGTCTCAAATAATAATCGACGAACAAAAAATAAAGAATATTTTGACTCGAGGGGTCGAGGACATTATTGTGAAAGAGCACCTCGAGGCACAGTTGAAATCCGGCAAACAGCTAAGGATTAAATTTGGCATTGATCCGACTGGACCAAAGATACATCTTGGCAGGGCGATACCATTGAGAAAATTAAAGGCCTTCCAGGATCTGGGTCACCAAATAGTTTTGATAATCGGTGATTTCACGGCAACGATCGGTGATCCTTCGGACAAGATTTCAAAACGCCCGATGCTGACAAAAGAGCATATCCAGGAAAATATGAAAGATTACGAAAAGCAACTGGCAAAGATTGTCGACATCACGAAAGCAGAAATCCATTACAATAGTGAATGGCTTGAGAATATGACCGTGCGAGAGATGAGTGGGTTAGCT
>CAYHBU010000065.1:0-4647 GCA_964354925.1 uncultured Candidatus Saccharibacteria bacterium
CTGAATCAGAAGGCCCTGGCAAAGGTAGCGCCTTTGTGGTGAAGTTGCCGGTGGCTTAAAAACATGGCGATTCTGTAGATTTTATGCTATGATTCGTCCCATGGAAGAAAATCAACTTGAACAAATTAAGGAAATTATTAAACTTTATCCGGCAATAAAGCTGGTTTATTTTTTTGGCTCAAAGGCCACCGGAGAGGATGGCCCCTTGAGCGACTTTGATTTTGCATTTTATTTGGATGAGCGAGACGTGCAAAAGATATTTGATTTAAAATTTGAATTGCAGGGTAAAATAAGCCTAATACTAAAAACAGATAAGATCGATCTAGTTATTTTAAATATTACTGAAAGTCCGGAATTAAAATATAATATAATTAAAGAAGGAAAGTTGATCTATGAAATTGAGCCGTTCAAGATAATAGTAGAGCCGAAAATATTGAATGAATACTTTGATTTTCGAGATTTATTATTGAGATATAATCTAACCAAAGCATAAAATGACAAATTTAAGTGTTATTGAAAATAAGATAAGCTCTATTAAGAAATATTTGAATATTTTAGATAGCTTTAAAAAATATTCCAAAGAAGAACTTGAGGGGGGATTTGAATATTAAGGGGGCGGTAGAAAGATATTTATATTTGGCCATTCAGGTAACTATTGATTTAGCGGAAGCTATTGTGGCGCATATAGAAAGAATTGCGCAAGCCGACAACAATGAGCGAAGCTTTTCATATTTTAAGGGAGAACGATATTATATCCAATGAATTAACCGAGAATATGATTAAGATGACGGGATTTAGAAATGTGGTTGCGCATGATTATGAGAAAATAAATTATGATATCGTACATGATGTTTTGCAAAATAAACTTAAAAATATCGAAGAGTTTATTGGGATTATTTCCAGATTATAGATATTCATCTGAATTAAAATATCTATAAAAAATAATGCCTTGATGTGATATTGTTGGTTGACGCCAAGTAAATTGCCTCAATTTTATTATTCTGCTAGTATAAAACTGGTCATTGGGGCCGGTTTTAATTTTATTTATGTTGAAATTCTACAATACTTTAACCAGAAAAAAACAGGTATTTAAGCCTCTCAAAGATAAAAAAGTCTTGATGTATAGCTGTGGTCCGACCGTGTATAATTATGTGCATTTGGGCAATCTGCGCGCGTATGTTTTTGTCGATTTACTGAAGCGTTATTTGCAGTACTCCGGATACAAGATCAAGCACGTGATGAACGTCACTGATGTCGACGACAAGACTATCAGAGATAGCCAGAAAGCCGGAAAAACACTAAAAGAATTTACTCAACTCTATGAAAAGGAATTCATTAAAGATCTTGGGTTGATGAATATTCAGATGCCTGACGTGATGCCTCGCGCTACGGATTACATTTCTGAAATGGTGAAGATAATAAAGAAACTGGAGAAAAAAGGATTAGCATACAGAGCTGACGGATCGGTGTATTTTAAAATATCCAAATCTAAAAAATACGGAGAGTTGGCCGGACTGGAAAAACAGTCTTTAAAAGAAAATGCCGAGGGTAGGTTGAATGCGGCCGATGAATATAAAAAAGAGGATGTGAATGATTTTGTATTATGGAAGGGTTGGCGAGAAGAGGACGGAAATGCGTATTGGGACACGGAGATTGGTCGCGGTCGTCCTGGTTGGCACATTGAGTGCTCGGCAATGTCCATCAAAAATTTGAGTGAGACATTCGATATTCATTGTGGAGGTGAAGATCTGATTTTCCCGCACCATACAAATGAAATCGCACAATCGGAAGGGGCGACCGGAGAAAAATTCGTCAATTATTGGCTGCACAATGCGCACTTGTTAGTGAACGGCCAAAAAATGTCCAAATCGCTGGGGAATTTTTACACTTTACGGGATATTATGGATAAAGGTTATAACCCGCTTTTGTTGAGGATTATTTTGCTTAAAACCCATTATCGTCATGTGGCGGATTTTAGCTTTGATAATTTTACAGAAGCAAAATCAATAGCCGAGAGATTTGTGAATTTTCTTTTTAGTCTCGATTCAATAAAAGAAAAAGGCAAGAACAAACAAAACGTAAAGCGACTAATAAGTGATTGCGAAAAAAGATTTGATAAGGCAATGGATGATGATTTGAATGTCAGTGAAGCTTTGGCGGCGGTGTTTGATTTTATGAATGAGGTAAATAAATCATTGAATACGTTGAATGTTGATCAGGCTAAAGACGTCAAAGATTTTATATTGAAAATTGACGGAGTTTTTGGATTTATCGAAAATATTTATGGCGATTATTTGGCAAAGTTAAAGCAAAAAATAAAGACAACGGAAATTGATAGACTGTTAAAAGAAAGAGAAGAGGCGAGAAATGACCGAGATTTTAAAAAATCCGATGAATTGAGAGATGAAATACAAGCGATTGGGTTTTTGATTGAAGACGCAAAAAGTGGTACCGTAATAAAATTAAAAGATTGGCAATAAAATGGCAATTATAAAAACTAAAATTTTCACGGGAGTGCGGCCGACTGGCGATCTGACCATCGCTAATTATCTGGGCGCTGTTGAGCCTATTATTTCTCTGCAAAAATCGGGACTCAAACCTTTGATTTTTGTGGCTGACCTGCACGCAATGACCGATTATGAGCCAGATGTGATATCAAAACATATCAGAGAGGTAGTTGCGGATTATTTGGCGCTTGGCATTGATCCTAATGAGACTAATATATTCGTGCAGTCGCAAATAGCGTCAAACGTGACGATACTTATGAATTTACTCGCAAGACATATGAGCGTGTCGGAGCTTTTGAGAGTGCCTACGCTCAAAGATAAATTGAAAGCCAATGCGAGACCCGAAACTGCCAATGCGCTTTTACTTTTGTATCCGGTCATGATGGCGGCTGATATTTTATTGCAAAGAGCCGAACAAATACCAGTCGGTGAAGATCAACTTGCTCATTTGGAGGTAATCCGAGAGATTGCCAGAAGATTTAATGCAAAATATGGCGATGTTTTCCCTATCCCCAAGGCTTATCAGATCAAGTCATTGCGAATACTTTCGTTGAAGGGAGACGGCAAGATGAGTAAATCATCTCCTCAAGGCGCTATTTTTCTCACTGATGATCCGGAAGAGGCGGCTAAGAAAATCAAAAAGGCTCAAACTGCTGTAGAGGGACAGATGAGCGACAGTTTGCAAAGTCATATTCTCATAGCCAAGGGACTTAGTGATAAGGCGGAGAACATTCAGCGCATCGATGATCTGATAGAAGCGCACATGCAGGGCAAGGCGGTAATGGGGGAATTCAAAGAATTGATGGCGGAAATAGTAAAAAACTTTTTGATAAAATTTCAGCAAAAAAGAGCGGAGATAACGAGAGATCCTGATTATATTACTGGAATCTTGGAGAGTGGCGCGAAAATCGCCAAAGAGAATGCAGATGAAACATTGAATCTCGCGCTTAAGGCCATGGGGAGCGAAATAAGGATATAAAATATTTAAATAAAAAACTATCTACTCGCGAGTAGATAGTTTTTTATTTGCTGACATTTTTATTGAGGTATGGTAAAATATTTATAATAAATTTCTCGATACCATGTCTATTATTACGAAGTTTTCTATCTTTATCATAATTATTTTTTTAACAGTTTCGGCAGCGTTTTTTTATTTCGTGTTCAGTTATTCGGAAGACAATTTCAGACAGCAGATTTTCGAAGACCTGGTGATAGTCGCCGAACTTGAAGAGGGTTATCTTTTGACTTTTTTGCAGTCTGCAAAGGGCAGAGCGATTGATTTTAGTAGCGATGGATTGATCAGGGATTATACAGAAAAGATTTTGACTTCAAAAGCATCTTTTTCCGGGGCCGTTCAATCGTTCAACGACCATTTGGTCAACAACAAGCAAAGCGTCGACAAGACCATCAAGGGAATTTTTGTTTCTGACTTGGATGGCAAGATTATCGCCGCCACCAATGCCGATGAAGTCGGTAAAGACGAGTCTGATGATGCTTATTTTAGGGATATTATGGGGGCAAATCTTAGTTATGGGACAGCGTATATCTCAGATGTTTTTGTGAGTTATCATTTTGGCACGCCGGATCCGGTGTTTTTGGTTGCTGCTCCGATTTTTTCAATCGATCAAAAAAACAAACTGGGATATATCGTGATTCAGATATCTCTCGATGAGATCAATAAGATTTTATCAGGAGAGAAGACTGAAGAATTGGGCGCTATTTCCGGGGTCAGAGGCAGAAGGAGCACTTTTGACACTTATTTGATCAATGAAAATAATTTATTGATTACAGCGTCAATATATGAAAATGAAGGGTTGTTGAGACAGAGGGTAAATTCATCATTGATTGATGCTTGCAGATCGAAAATGGAAACTATAGATACTTACAGTAATTTTCATGGAGTCAGGGTCCTTGGAGCATCTATGTGTTTGCCGGTGCACAATTGGACTTTGGTGACTGAGATTTCCGAGAACGAGGCCTTTTTGATAATCAATAATCTTAGGAAAAATGCATTGATTTTCATAATCGTCTTTTCGATCGTTTTAGTCTCGTTATCTATACTATTCTTGTATTACCTCATAATCAAAAATGTATTGTTATTGAGAGGTGGCGTGCAAATAGTCGGCAGTGGCAATTTGGA
>CAYHBU010000066.1:0-4643 GCA_964354925.1 uncultured Candidatus Saccharibacteria bacterium
TCAACGTTACCTTCCCAAGGTAGAAAGACGGGTTCGACTCCCGTATCCCGCTCCACAATCAAACTTTTTTCAAATTTGCCGTCCATTTCGGAGGCGGCGCTTTGCGCCGCCTCCGAAACCGGAAAATTTTTTGAAATAAAAGTGTATAACTGAATTGTAAAAAAAGCGCTGTCTCCGAGGCGGAGAAAGCGCTTTGCGAATCCTTGCGGATTATAGATAAGAAAGGATTAATTTGCCCATTGCCGTCGTACCCGATGCAGTGTAACCGACAGCGCACATGTCGCCAGTCCGATAACCATTCTGCAGGGTTTTCTTAACCGCATCCTCAATGGCTTTTGCGCCATTAATCGCTCCCAAATGCCGAAGCATCATAGCAGCGGTGAGGACGCGGCCAATCGGATTTGCCTTGTCTTGCCCGGCAAGCGTCGGAGCTGTTCCCGCTCCACTTTCAAACATGGCCTTGCCAGTGTCGGGGTTGATCGCTGAACTGCACATCATCCCCATACTGCCAAGAGCAGCTGCTGCGCCGTCTGACAAGATGTCCCCGTGCTCGTTTCCACAGGCAATAACGCCGTGGAGTTTTGCCGGAGTGAACTGCAAAGCGTTTGCCGAATCCACCAACTGGTGAGTGAGCAATTTGGTCGCCACGTCCGGGAATTCTGTCCTTCCAATTCTTGTGACGATCTTGCGCCAGAAGTCATACCGCGCCATTACGTTCGCCTTGTCGATGGAGATGAGGGGCAAACCCGCACCCCTTGCATAAACGAACGCCGCCCGGATATATTTCTCAATCGTACTCTTCCGGTAGTATGCGAGGTCTACCACCATTTCCTCTTCTCCGGTAACATCCTTCTTCAGTTTGATACCGAGTTTCTCGCACACCTCTGCCGGAATGTATTGCATCAGATCTTCGTTGCCGAAGTAGCTGTCTTCCAAGAGAAACCGAATCCAGACTTGCTGGATTCCGTCATCCGGAATCGTTTCCGGTTTAACATTGGCAAGATGCGCCAGCTCTTTGTAGTAAACCATGGGACGGAAGTTGAGCAACAGCCCCATGTGCTTTCGCAGAGCAAGCAGACACCTCGCCTCAGGTTTCATCTCGGGCTTTTGAGCGCCGATGGTGTTATCAAGCCTGGGATCGCCGACTCCGCCAAAAAAGATTGCGCCGATCTCCACTGCCTTTTCAAAAGATTCCTTTGGGAGCGTATCACCGTACTTTTCGTAGGTGTTCCACCCCATGGGAGTTTCTTCAAAGACAATTTCAACGCCGTCCTTCTTGGCAGCTTCAATAGCGATTGCGCAAGCCACCGCCATCATTTCAGGACCGGAGCCGTCTCCGGTCACAAGAGCAATCGTTCTCTTCATCATACGAGTTTTCCCTCCTTCTGCAGTTCTGCTGCCATCTTGATCATCACAACAACGCTTCCGCCGTTCCTGATGAGATTTTTCTGATGATCGGAGAGCTCGAAGTTCGCCACGAAACATGCGGAATTGACAAAATTTTTCCACCCCACGATTCCTTGCTCCCAGCTTATCTGGATTTCACAAGGATTATCTTCGAGGAGTTGAGCGATCAATTCTTTATCCAGTTTGATGCAGAGCAGTCCATTGGCGAACATATTGTTCTCGAAAATGCGCGCAAAGCTCGGCGCAATCACGCAAGTGATTCCCGCTCCTTCAAGCGCCCAAGGCGCAGCTTCTCGCGAAGATCCGCACCCGAAGTTTTCTTTGGAAACAAGAACCTTGCTCGAAAACAACTTCCTACGTTCATCGGGATTGATTCCAGCCTGTTCCAGGCAGTGTTCACCAAACTCGGACTTGCGAACCTTGTTCAGGTAAATCGCTGGGATGATCTGGTCAGTATCCACATTCTCTTTGGGCAGCATGAAACTGCTACCCGAGAAATGTTTCTGTTGGCCAGTTCTCAATATCTGGGCGAGCTCTTCGTAATCAAGCGGTTTGAATTCCACATCTTTCCAATCGGTCGGCTTCAAAAGAGGCCAGTTCGGCATTGCGCCAACCCTCCGCTTGACCTCTTCGGCCACCTTAACAGTAGGGCTCATTACGCATCCGAAGACCGCTGACATTGCCGCTGTTGCCGCAGAAGCGAGGTGGACCATTCCGTCTTCACCCATACGACCCGGGAAGTTTCTATTTGATGTCGAAACGCAAACTTCTCCCGGAGCCAGAACTCCGCAGCTCATACCAAGACACGCTCCGCAACTTGGACCGGAGATAAAACATCCGGCCTTCGCCAGCTTCCCGAGAGTTCCATCGCGCAAAGCGAGTTCGTAAATGTGCTGAGTTGCCGGAATGACAACACAGCGCACGCTGTCGGCAATTTTCCCTCCTAATACTTCAATGACTTCAGCAGCCGTCCTCAACCCGTTCAGGCCATCCAGGGTGCAAGACCCGATGAAAACCTGATTGATGGGTTTGTTTTCCAGCTCCGACACATGAACAACATCCCCAGGGGAATAGTTGTTCGTAATCATCGGAGCCATTTCCGAGGCGTCAATTTCGATCACCTGATCGTAGACCGCATCCGAATCGCTGTTAAACTCGCTCGCCATATGTTTGGCAAGCTCCGACTGGCTGAGGTAGGGTCCCTTTTTGGCATACAGTTGGCCAAGAATCGGATAAAGACACTCAACCATTTTCTCGTCCACCGGCATCATCCCGCAGGTTGCGCCAGCTTCCACCGCCATGTTGGTAATGGATATTCGGTCTTCCATTTTCATCGCATCAATGACCGAACCTCCAAACTCCAGCACTGCGTTGGTGGCGCCCTTCACTCCAATCTTATGGATAAAGGCGAGAATGAGATCTTTCCCGTAAATATTCGCCAGCGGACTGCCGACGAAATTTACACGGATGACCTTTTGTGGCGGACAAACGAAGAGGCCGGTAATAACCGCTACCTCCCAATCAGTTGTTCCACCACCGGCCGTGAAAGCGCCGAAAGCGCCATGGGAGCAGGTGTGACTGTCTGGCATCATAGCAGTTTGTCCTGGACGAACCCATCCCGCCTCGGGAATGATTCGGTGACAAATGCCGTTTCGCCCGACATCCAAAAATTCCACCTGATGCTTTTTGCTCCAGTTGCGAACGATCTGTCCTTGAATAGCCGATTCTTTGTCTTTGGCCGGGTTGACATGATCAATCATCATCTTGACTCTGTTCGGGTTGAAAACAACGTCAAACCCTCTTTCTTGAGCATCAATGATGCCAGGAGGTGGCGTGATTTCATGACCCCAAACCATATCTAGACGCAGAACCATACTTCCATCCGAAAGTGTCTTCGCACAGTGCGTATCCACGATCTTCTGAAATGCAGTTTTTCCACTCATCTTTCCACCTTTCCTTTCTTTTTTCTTCTATTCCATAATGGCTCTTATTGAGCCTATGTCAAAGGACACACGATAAAACTATACTACATAAGAAAACTAGATCTTGTCAAACATCTGTATACACTTTTATTTCAAAAAATTTTCCGGCTTCGGAGGAAATTTTTTGCTCGCGAGCCGATTTTTCGTTTGTTCCTACCCCGCCCCGCAAGTTTGCGGTGGTGGGACAATTGTTTTTCTCACGAATTTTTGATAAAATGAGTTCGAATAGAGTCGTAAATATACTCCACAATTAGACTTTCCGATTTTTGACCAGCCGTCAAAAAATTCTTCTAAAAAGGAAAAGGGTGTTTTGCATGGCTCTGCTCTGAACGAGCAGGCGGCGTGGCTTCCAATTAGTTGATAAAAACCTTTATTATTCCGGTCAACTTGATATAATAGATTTGATGATTGGCCAATTCGTCAAAGGCAGGGTTTATGTTTTTGTTGATGCTGCGAATATCCTTTACTCGCAACAAACTTTGCGTTGGCGGGTGGACTATAGAAAGCTCAAAGAATACTTTGAGAAAGAATGCGATTTGCGCGCTATTTATTTTTATACCGGCCGCGTGGGAGAAAATCACAAACAGAACTCTTTCATTAAAAAACTTGAACAACTCGGCTATATTGTAAAGGCGAAAGAAGTGAAACGGATTAAGGTTTCAAAAAACTTCTATGAGTGGAAGGGAAATTTGGATGTGGAGCTTACGATTGATGTGTTGGGGAATATTAATAACTTTGATTCTCTTATCCTTATGTCCGGAGACAGCGATTTTGCGCCACTCCTGGATGCGGTTAAAGCTCAACATAAAAGAGTTATTGTAATGTCAACAAAAGGGCACATTTCCAAAGAACTCTTAGATCGCGCGAAATATATTAATCTTAAAAAATTAAAAAATTTTATCGCGTATCACAGATAAAAAAAATCCCCCCGCCGAAGCAGGGAGAGGTTTGACACTAGCAGTGTAGCAAACCCACCATCTATGTCAATGATTTGTGGAAAACCAAAACGAAACGGCAGCTTACCGAAGAAGAAAACGAAGTTATCAAGCAATTAAGGAAGGATCTAGACAATGCCGAGAAATTAGTGAGGAAAGAAATTAACGACATAGAAGAAGTAATAAAATAATACTATTCAATTTCAAAAATCTTAGGTAAAATAGGCTCAAGTAGACTCATAAATATATTCCAGTTTGTCTCGTCAAAGCCGGAGTAGCTCAGTTGGCAGAGCGATGCTTTCGTAAAGCAGAGGTCGCG
>CAYHBU010000067.1:0-4525 GCA_964354925.1 uncultured Candidatus Saccharibacteria bacterium
GTGTGCTCTTCCGATCTCCAATCTTACTCCCTCATCACTCTCAGTATTTCCTCGATTGATGTCAGTCCCTGGGAGGCTTTTACGAAACCATCCTCAAGCATCGTTAACATGCCTTCGGTTTTTCCTTGTTTTTCAATGTCTCCGAATGAAGCTTTTTTCACGATCAAATGCTTGATGGTTTCTGTAATCGGCAATACTTCAAGAATGCTAAGTCTGCCCTTGTATCCATCGGGGCAGTCTTTTGTAGGTTTTGGCCTGTAAAATGGAATCGTCTCCCAGGTATCCGTTTCCTTGGCAGCTTTTTCTTGTTTGAGAACCTGGAGCAATCTATCCATATCCAACTCTTCTGAAAAAGTTTTGACCTGCTCTTTAGTGAGATTGTATTTTTCCTTTTCTCCGCAAAGCCTTCTAACTAAACGTTGCGCTTCAATAATGTTCACAGTAGAAGCTATTAAAAATGGTTCGATACCCATATCGATCAGGCGAGGCAATGCGCCAGCCGCAGAGTTGGTGTGTAGCGTGGAAAGCACCAAGTGGCCGGTGAGCGCAGCATTGACCGCGAGAGAAGCTGTTTCACCGTCACGGATTTCTCCAACCATTATGATATTTGGGTCTTGGCGCAAAAGAGCCCTGAGTCCTGCGGCGAAAGTCATGCCTATTTTTGGACTGACTTGAGTCTGGTTTACGCGAGGCATGCGATATTCGATTGGATCCTCGATGGTAGAGATATTTACGAAAGCCGTGTTGAGCATCGATAGGATCGTATATAGTGCCGTAGTCTTTCCCGACCCGGTAGGCCCAGTCACCAATAGCATGCCCATCGGTTTTTTCATGGCGCGATGGATCCTTTCAAGCGCCTCGCCCTGAAAACCAAGATCTTCCAGGGAATAGGTCTTAGTACTTTCCTTCAAAAGACGCATAACGATTTTTTCCCCATCGTAAACAGGCAAGATGGAAACACGGAAAGAAAATTTATATTCTTCAGTTTCTATCTTGAATCTGCCGTCTTGTGGTAGGCGGTGCTCATCTAATTTTAGGTTGGAAAGCACTTTTATGCGTGCGACGATGCCAGTTGCAAGCGGTTTGGGCAAGGTCATAGCATCATGCAAGATGCCATCTATGCGGTATCTAACAATCACATCCTTTTCTGTGGGTTCAATATGGATATCAGAGGCATTTTGCAGTATTGCGTGCTTGATCAATGTGTCCACGATGCGAATGACTGGCAAATCCTCAGCCAGCCTAACGAGATCTTCCTTGCCCTCTCCTTCGATAGCGCCGCTTTCTTCAACGACTTTCATTTCCTGATCACCTTTTTGTATCAGCTCTCCAAATTCTGCCTCCAAGCTTTTTTGATACAGCCTTAAAACATGTTTGATGCTTTGTGAATCGGTGAGGCGAGGGAGGATTTTCAGATTGGACTTTTTCTTTACGAATTCGATCGTTTGCAGGTCTTCTGGGTCAAGCATCGCCACCTCCAATTCATTGCCCTTTCTTTTGTAGGCGACGATATTATATTTGTTCGCAATCGGTTCAGGAATGATATTCAAGATATCCGGAGGCACGTCAGCTTTCTCAAGGTTTACGAACGGAATACCGAGGATATAGGCCTTTAATTGGACTAACTGATTCTCTTTTATGTAGTTTTCGGACACCAAAATGTCCTCAATTTTTTTATTTTGAGCTTGAGATTTTTTGAGGGCCTCAGCAAACAACTCTTCCGTGAAAAGCCCTGCCTCAATGGCGAAAGATTTTAATTGGTTTATTTCGACGTGCACGTTTTGCTAACTTTTAACATTTAACTTTTAACATTTAACTTTTTATGGTTGTTGCGAGCAGAGAAATAACCTAGTTAATTGTCGATTGTTAACTGTTAACTGTTATTTAAGGACTTCTTTTATTTTGACCACGATTTCTTCGAGGTCGTAATTGGCTTTTACCAAGTAGTTCAATGGACCGAATTCTATCGTTTTTTCAACGCTCTGAACTTGTTCGAGGTTGGTCAGGATGATGACGGGAATATCTTTTGTTTCGGGAGTGCTTTTTAATTTTCTTAAAACTTCAAATCCGTCAATTTTGGGCAATATCAAGTCCAATAATATCAAGTCAGGCAATTCTTTTTGAGCGGTTTCAAAACCCGACAACCCATCATAGGCGCTCAAGACATTGAAGCCTTCAAGCTCTAATGTCTTTGATAATGATTTCTGTAACGCTTCTTCATCTTCTATAAAAAGGATTTTTTGTGCCATAAATTTAACGCTTAACAATTTACACTTAACGATTAACCGATATGGTCAATTATTAAGATGCGTGTAAATAGTCAATTGTTGACTGTTATTTGTTATATGCTGGTAATTTAAACCAAAAATTACTACCTTTGTTTTCTTCTGATTCGAACCCGATTTTTCCTCCTAGCATATCAATGATGTATTTTGAGAGGTAGAGTCCAAGACCAGATCCCAGAGTCTGGAACCTCATCACATTGCTGGATCTGAAAAATTTCTGGAATATGTACGGCTTTTCTTCTGCTGGTATGCCGACCCCGTTGTCTATGACGGATAATTTTAAAAAATTTCCATCTTCTTTTAATATTACCACGATTTGGCCATTTTCTTTAGTATATTTCAGAGCATTGCTTATGAGGTTTTGGATGACTAATTTTGTTTTTACAGCATCGCCAAAAGCCAAAGACTTGCCATTGGTTTGGTCCATAAACTCCGACGAGATTTTTGATGTTGTGAAATTATAGCTTTCCTCGCTCAAGACTTCTTTGGTCAATTGTTTCAAGTCAAATGGTTTTTTTTCGAAAACCATTCTGTCTGATTCAATTCTGGAGACATCGAGTAGATTATTTACTAATTTGATTGATTTGATATTTGATGCCTTCAGGAGCTCGAGATAGTTTTTTTGTTCAGCATTCAACGGACCGATTTTTTGCCCCAAGAGAAGATTGGCGAGCCATTTTTCAGATGTTAGGGGTGTCAATATCTGGTGGGATACTATATTCAGGAATTCTGTCTTGATACGATTCGTTTCTGCGAGCTGAGCAAAGGTGCTGACAATTAGATGACTGATTATGAGTATGGCTACGGAAACGGCGATGACTATTAGGGCCACCAGTTCCGGCTCCTCAGTGTATTTTTGGGCAACGAAAAAAACCGTAAAGATGGAAGTGATATTTACTATGCCCATCAATAAGAAAAGAAAACTCGGGCATTGCCAGATAGGGATGTTGTATTGCTTGCACTGATTAAAGGGGTTGAGCTGCATTTAATGGAAATGAGATGCTAATATTGAAATTATATCACATTCGTGTAGCATATAACATGTAGCGTATAACATTAATTAATCTGTTGCGTATTGCTTGATTTGTGTTTGTGTTTATGCTACATGTTATATGTCGTATGTTTCATGATTATAATCATCGGGGTGTGGTGTAACGGCTAACATGCTTGTTTTGGGAACAAGTGACTCCGGGTTCGAATCCCGGCACCCCGACTATCTTAAATCCCGCCGATCTTTTGATCAGCGGGATTTTTGGTTGCAATCTATTTCATTGACACGAAATGATTTTAATGTATTATCAGCTGAGAATTTTCGTACTCTGACAAAAAAATAAATCAGGAGGATGATGATGCAGATAAAGACTTATTTGCTCGAGTTTAAAGAGGATCACGTCAAAATCGATGACGGCAATGCGGAGATTCGTTTAGGGATGCTTGGTAATGGCTCCTTTCCAATAAAAGAAGGTTTTTCGCCGGAGTTCGGAAATCTCGCTCTTTTTTATATTGAAGAAGACGGCGGAAGCAGAAATGTTGTCGCAGTCGATACCGTTTATTTAAGACAAGAATGGATTTAAATCTGTTCGTCTTCTAGGGGATACAAAAGAGGTGCCTATGGTGACCGGCGAGGCGCAGGTTACGGCTTGGCTTGCTGGAACCCGATTGGCTAGACGCAGGATCAAGATAAGCGTTGTTGAGCATGATGGTGAGCGATTTTTTAAATTAGATGACTTAATGTTCGACCTTCTTAGTGCTTATGATGAGTTTATCGGAGGAAAGCTTTCTGTAATAAGGGATGGTGAAATTATCGACAGGACGGGAGGAATCTACAATATCGGATCGCATGACGCTTGTCCGCATTTCTGCGGACTGAATAAATTCTTTGATAAAGAAGATTATCGGTCCAGGTCGGTTTCCGGCCTTTCTCCAGAGGACTTTCAAGCGGGAGATATCCTCTTGCTTGATATTCCGGCGACTCTAAATTTTGATCTTATGAGTACGATCAAGCGATCCGCCCAGTCATTTCTAGCGATCCTTGAAGCGTTCAAGGAAAAAAAGGAGATGAGTCTAATGGAGTTGCGAAATAGTATGAATGAAAAAATGGTTGGCACTGCAGGAGAATTTGCAAAAGCCACGATAGTCCGTTTTCCGAAAAGATCATAAATATGGGTCGAGCCCAGATTACCCAGATAAATATTAAACTGCCAATATGCTTGCAAGCATATTGGCAGTTTAATATTTAT
>CAYHBU010000068.1:0-4475 GCA_964354925.1 uncultured Candidatus Saccharibacteria bacterium
TTAACGCGAGCTTAAAAGTTTAATGGCTGAATAGTTTTTAGGAGTATTGCTTTTCAGCTTCTCAACTTTTTAGCTCTTTAGCTTTGTGAGATATCTAGGTATTGATTATGGCGACAAAAGAATCGGCATCGCCCTGTCTGATGATCAGGGAATTTTAGCTTTTCCGTATACGACGGTAGAGAACGATAAAAAAGCAATAAATGATATTAAAAAAATATGCAGTGAGCAGGAAGTGGAAATAATCGTATTGGGACTTCCCATTTCATTTGGAATGAAAGAAACGGAGCAGGCTCAAAAGGTGAGGATATTTGCAAAAAAAATAGGAAAAGAGATAGGTTTGCCTATAGAGTTGGAAAATGAAATTCTGACCTCCAAAATGGCCCGACCATCAAAAAAACATGGCGGACGAGCTGATAGAGGAGAATCGCAAAAAATTGATGAGAGTTCAGCAGCCTTGATATTGCAGAGCTGGATGGATAAGAATAAGCAGTAGATTTTCATGATCAATTGTTTTCCGAGGAGACGATGGAAGGAATGCTTTTAAGAGTTGTTTTTGATGGTGGTGCGATTAAAAACGTGGAGCCGATAAAGATTGTTATTTCTCGAGACTTTCAAGTGAGAGTAGTCAGGCGGTCTGATGATTGATGCCTTGGATGAGGTTGTGTGGTATACTTACTTAAGTTTTATCATTTAATTTTACCTCCATGGAAAATGAAATAAAGCTCTCGGTAGTGATACCGGCCTACAATGAAGAGCATCGCATAGGCAAAACGCTCGCAGATTTTGATCATTATCTGAGCAAGCAATCTTATACTTATGAAATTTTAGTGGTAAATGATGGCGCCAAGGACAAGACTGCCGATGTGGTCAGAGAGGCGATGAAGACAATAAATAATCTCAAATTGACAGACAACAAAGAAAATCACGGCAAAGGATATGTTGTCCGTCAGGGTATGCTCGAGGCCAAGGGTCAGTATAGGCTTTTTTCTGATGCTGATAGCTCAGTATCTATAGATCAGATTGAAAAATTTTGGCCATATTTTGGACAGGGCTACGATGTAGTGATCGGTTCTATTGAGGTGGAGGGTGCTAAGGTTGAAGAGCATGCCGCATGGTATCGTAGATTTGTCGGTCATTGGGCCAAGCTTTTGATTAGGATGCTTGCAATTTGGGAGATCCGCGACACTCAAAGAGGGTTTAAATGTTTTTCGGCTAAAGCTACGCAGGAAGTTTTTCCTAAACAACTCATCACGAGATGGGGTTTTGATATTGAGATACTAGTGATTGCCAAAAAACACGGATTTAAGATAAAGGAAGTGCCAGTGATTTGGATAAATCCGGGAGAGTCCAAGGTTGGGCTATCAGCATACGTCACGACATTTAAAGAGCTTTTACAGATTAAGCTCAATTTATTAATGGGTAAATATAAATAAAAACTAAAGCTAAGAGCGAAAATGCAAAATAATTATTTAAATCCCATGATAGATTTCAAAAAAAAGAAAAATAATTTTTAATTTTGCGTCCATGAATGTGCCACACAAGAAAAAAAATAAAAAGAGTGTAAAATCTGCTAAGACAATCTCGGAATTGAGGCGTGATATCGTTTCGGGTGAGTGGGTGGTGATAGCGACTGGTAGGGGTAAAAGACCAGAAGCTTTTAAGTCAAAACCAGCCTCATTCAGTCATCCCAAAAAAACATGTCCATTTGAAGATCCTCAGGCCACCGGCCACGGGCAACCTTTGCTCAAATATTTCAAGCCAAACAGCAAAGAGTGGTTAGTCCAGGTAGTCCCAAATAAATATCCAGCATTCATATCAAAGGGCGTTTGCCAGACCTTTGGCAAGGTAGGGCCATACACTGTCACAAACGGCTATGGTTTTCACGAGCTGTTTATTTTGGGCGATCATAAAAAATATGCTCTAAGTTTATATTCGCAAGAAGAGTTATCTGAGCTTATTAGGGCTTATCATGAAAGATATACGGTGTTATCAGAGGAGCCTTGCATCCAATATATTACGATTTTTCACAATCATGGCAGACAGGCTGGCTCATCGATTGGACATCCGCATTCGCAGTTGATTGCGATGCCGGTGGTACCTCCCGATATTTCTGGTAGCTTGAATGGTTCCAAAAATCATTTTCACGAAACCGGCCAGTGCGTGCATTGCCTCATGATTGAGTTTGAAAAGAATGAGAAGATAAGGATAGTTTTCGAAAACAAGTCTTTTATCGTGTTTGCTCCATTCGTTTCTCGTAGCGCATTCGAGATGAGAGTGTTCCCCAAAAAGCATCAGGCGTCATTCGGTTTCTTGACGGAAAAAGAGGAGAGATTGGATCTTGCTGAGGCTTTGAAGGTTGCCTTGACCAAGCTTTATAAAGGATTGAATGATCCGCCATTTAATTTTTTCATCCATACATCTCCTACGGATAGTGAACATTTTGATCATTACCATTGGCATATTGAAATCGTTCCCAAGACTTCTATTTGGGCGGGATTTGAACTCGGCACTGGCATTGAGATATCCGCCATCGAACCGGAAAATGCCGCAAAATTTTTAAGAAAAATTAAACATTTTTAATATCGATATGAATAAAAAAATAATCATCATTCCACTGATTGCTGCTAGTGCCTTGATAGGATCATTTTATGTTTGGGACTTTGACAGCAAGGAGGCACGATCCCAAAGCTCTATCGCGACAATAACTTTTCAAAGAGGGGACAATAAGAGCACTTTCTCTGAAACTGATGATGGAACATTGACGTCAAATACTGGAGCAGCTGCCACCGCTAACAATTTTAAACTTGGACGCAAAGACTCATCGTTGTATAGAACCGCAATAAAGTTCCCCAATATAGTTGGAAGCGATGCCAATCAAATCCCTGCCGGGGTTAAGGTGACAAACGCCATCCTTAAATTAAAAACTGGTTCTGGCGCTTATTATCATACCGCCCAAAATGTAACCATGGAGGCACATAAAATTTTAGAATCTTGGGATGAGATTGATACAGGAAGTGCCTTTGTAGACTCTCCTAGCTGGAATAATAGGGTAAAAGGACTTCATTCTGATGATCCGCTTGCACGATGGGTCAATTTGGGAGTTGGGACTCCGACTAGTTCTTCGGCTACAGTCGAAGGCTCTGTCAATTTAAGCAATGCCTATAACACCGCATACTCAATAAATGTAACCCAGGCTGTTCAGGGCTGGGTCAATCTATCTTCTCCTAATTACGGTCTCGTTTTGCGCTTGACCGACGAAACGACCCTGGACACAAGCAAGATATTTTATAGTTCAGAGGCGATTAATGTAGCCGACAGGCCGATCCTGGAGATAACTTACGAGATAGCGAATCCTCAGGATGTATCGGCGCCAACAATTTTATCCTCATCACCATCGGGCATTCTTCCTCAAGATACAACATCTACGACTTTATCTGTTAAAACTAATGAGAATGCGACTTGCAAGTATTCAAAGACTGCAAATATGTTTTATGGGGCAATGGCTGGAGCTTTAGTAAGTTCAAACTATCAAGACCATACGGTTGCGTTATCCGGTCTCGTAGCTGGTCCTCATAATTATTATGTAAAATGCATAGATTTTTCTTCGAATGTAATGACATCTGATCATGTTGTCGCATTCTCGATTACCCCGGATTCAACTCCGCCAGCTCAAATTGCGAATCTAGCCGTCTCTGGTTGCACTTCAAATTCTTGCGCCCTTTCCTGGACTGCTTCGGGGGATGATGGAAATTCCGGCAAATCATCCAGTTATGATATTAGGTATTCCTTGAGTCCGATAATTGATTCAAATTGGTCATTGGCTACTCAGATTTTTGGAGAGCCGCAGCCACAACCGGCTGGTACAATCCAAACTTCAACGATAAATGGTTTGGCACCGGGAACAAAATTTTATTTTGGGATAAAGTCAGCCGATGAGGTTCCAAATCACTCTATGATATCGAATGTCGTTAATGGAACGACATTGTCGCTGTCTCAGGGCGCTTCAATGAAGGTCTGGGCTTCTACTGGTATGGAAAAAATAAGGCCATTTGATGTCCCGGGAACGAACACATCAGTTTCTTTATCGTCTTCCATAAATGAGTACGAGCCATTTCAAATTACGATAACGTCTGAAAACGAAAAAATAGAAGATGTTGACGTGACCGTGAATTTACCGGCTCCATTCACTTCCAGTGTATATAAAGAGGATTTTGTGCACATAGTTACTCCTTCTAATATGTATGGCGATACAGGGGAATGGCCGGATATCTTGATCCCAAAAGTTGACGCTTATTATGGAGAAACGAGAAATGCTTTTCCTATGCAGGTATCCAACATCTCGCGCGCGTATCCTTTGATAGCTTCCCTTCCACAACATTCCTATGGCCCAGGAAGTGATGTTTATTGGTGGTCCAACATAGAACCGCCGTCAAAGTTTGTGTATCCATACAATGGCGGTTCAAAAGGGGGGGGTA
>CAYHBU010000069.1:0-4305 GCA_964354925.1 uncultured Candidatus Saccharibacteria bacterium
GGTATCGCGAAAAGATGTCGCAAATACTATCTCGGACTCACCACCATCACTCAAGATGTTTCTGATTTTATGACTTCAAAATACGGAAAAGCTATCGTGACCAACTCGTCTTTACAACTACTACTCAAACAATCTCCGGCAACCGTTGATGTTTTATCAGAAACATTCAATTTAACTGAAGAAGAAAAATATCTACTCTTGCAATCTAATGTCGGCGAGGGCATATTCATCGCCGGACTCAAACGTGCCGCCATAAAAATCATTGCTTCCTATACCGAGGATCAGATAGTGACATCAAACCCTCAACAATTAGCAGAAATAGAGCAATCCAAACAAGAATTAGCCACAACGGAAAAGAGAAAACTCTAACAGTCAGCAATCAGTGATTGTGACTGGCAAGACTAACCGCTAATTTATGCCTCAAAATCTACCAGCAGAACAATCTCAAAAAGAAATGGCTAATATGGCAAAACTTAACGAGGCTAGAAATAAGGCTCGTTATTTTGAGCGCCAACAAATCAACGATACCGATTCCGACGAACCAGGCCAAGCCGTTAGCCTCGACCAAAAAGAATCGGTCGACTTCCCTCTTGGTATGTTTTTATTGGCAACCGTATTTGATCTGGTCGGATTTATTCCGGTAGTCAACTTCGTATCCGAACCTGTAGCAGGACTTATTTTTTGGGTTTGGCAAAAAAAATATTCGCCAAAATCAAATCCGCTAGCAACGCTTGCGACCGCCAAATTAATAGACTTATTTTCTTTCGGACTGCTTCCTTCAAATATTGGTGTGGTTATTTATGCATATACAACCAAGAAATTTGATCGGAGTATTGGGGAAATAACCATAAAATAATAAGATAATAATAGACAAGGGGGGAGAGATGGCGACACAAAAATGTCCTAATCAAAAATATTCAAGTATGGTATAATACGATAAATACTGTTACATGATAAATTTATTGGGAAGAAAATTTTTAAAAATTTTATCTATTGCTGTTTTTACGTTTGGTCTTTTTTCTATTGCACACGGACAATTCTCCATCCTAGAACAGAACCAGTCCGGACAAAGAGTAGATTTTTTCACTGATTGGTCGGCTAGGACATTCACACCAGCCAACTATCAAGGCAAGCCCCTCCCTACATTCAACAGCATTATCAGTCTCAATGCCACACCGGTAGGCGCCGCCAATAAAAAAATAATTGAATCTAATTATACATTTAACTGGATTATTGATGGAGCCACTGCCTTAAAAGCCACTGGAAGCTTGGCTGAATTTTACGCTGGAGAAGGAGCTGGTAGTGAACATAGAATTCAATTAAGGATTTTTGATAAAAACAAGGATCTTATCAATGAATATCATTTTTCTATTCCTATATCAAAACCGGATATTACACTGTACAAAAAAACAGGTGGAACACTAGAAAGTGTCACTGGCATGATAATCGTTAATCCTGGATCGGAACTGAATATCGTCGCAGAACCATTTTTTTTCAATAATATAACTTCTGAGAGCGACCTGACTTATTTATGGGAGTTAAATGGAGAAATTATCAGAAAAGATTCAGTGGACAAACATAAAATTTCTATCGTTTTTCCCCAAGAAATTCCTTTAAGGACATCGTATGAATTAGGCTTGCGAGTTGAAAATCCTTCTGATCAGTTTCAATCTTTCAAGAAAACATATAAAATATTAGTACAATGATAAAGACTAAAAATATCAATATATTTTTACTATTCGCAGCACTGTTTTTGATATTATCTACTGGGGAGTCTTTTGCCGCCGATGCTACTGCGCAAATACCTGGCGTAGATTATAGCGATTTTCCAATTTTTATTAAAACTCTTTATGATTGGGGCATCGGCATTGTTGGATTATTGGCATTTGCTCAATTGGTACGTGGTGGCATTATGTATATGATTTCCGGGGCTGTCGACAAAAAAGACTCTGCAAAGCACATTATCACCGATGCCTTAATCGGCCTGACGTTAGCACTGGCCTCTTATTTGATCGTGTACACCATAAACCCACAACTCACTACCGTTAACCTTGGACTAGAACCATTAGAGGTAACCAGATCAGAAACTGGTGCGACAAAATGCATGACTGGCGTTGAAATCCAATCATATATAGACAATGGTTATGATTGTAGCCCGACATCACCAGCAACTTCCTGTCCGAGCGGACAAGGAGAGTTCACGTGTACCCCACCAGCGCAAACTCCTCAAGGGTCAACGCCACAAATATCATCAGCTAAAGTCTGCGACAGCGGAGATGGTCAAGTGCAAAACTACATAGACAATGCCAATCAACAGTATCCAGGATCATCAGTAAGTTGTCAGCCAGACCCATCCGGTACCTGTAATGGTTCTGCAAAAGCCTATAATTGCACAGTCCAAAAAGCCGCTAAATAACTAAAAAATTATGCTAAATAAACGCCTCATCATTCTAGTATCAGTGATTATTGGGATATTGGTCATAACATCTCTTGCTTTGTGGTTTCTTTTCAAATCCCCGACAACTCAAATAGAAAAAACTCAGACCACCACTTCGGACGATGAGACATCAACTCCCATCACCCAAACAGAGGAGGGAGAGCTTGCTGTGTTTAAATTGAGCGACGTGGCAGTGAGTAGCCCTGCAATTTCTGGTAATAATGTTTTATATTATTCCAAGGAAACTGGCAATGTCCTTTCTGCAGATCTTCAAGGCAAATCAACAAAATCAGTTACGAATTTCAGAATACCAGATATTATCACGAATATTTGGTCTCCTGACAAGGCAAAGGTTATAAATATTTATAAAGAAAACGACTCTATTAAAAAAGTTTTATATGATTTTTCTTCAAACAAGGCCATCCCTCTGGATTCAAGGATAAAATTCATCAATTTTTCCACTAGTCAGAATAGGATTGTTTATCAGTTCATAGACGGCCAATTAGGAATAAATAAAATCAGTATATCTGACCCAGACGGTCTGAATTGGAAAACTCTTCAAAATATCCGGATGGAAAACGTCAGGCTTTTTTGGCCAAAACAAGACTTGATAGCCATACTGACAGCTCCATCAGGTTTAGTAAAAGGCTCCCTACTAACAACAAACGCTAATGGCGGATCCCTTGTTAGGGTACTGGGAGACTTGTTTGGTTTAACAGTCCAATACTCAAGCGACGGAAACTTTCTTTTATATTCTATGACCGATCAAGGTGGCCACAGCCCATCATTGCATCTATTAAAAGATGGTGATGCAAATCCACAAAACCTACAAATTAATACCATTTCTGACAAATGTGCCTTTTCTCAAAACAATAATATTTATTGCGCCGTTCCCTCTGTGACAAATGGATCTCTTGTGTTACCTGATGATTTTTATAAAAATATTGCAAACTTCTCAGACTCCTTCTTCAAGATTGACACTCAAAACAACCGTAGCTTTTCTCTTTTTGACTCAAGCTTCATAAAGGGTCTTGGGTATGACTTTAATGTAAGCGATTTGGTCATATCACCAGATGAAGACTACCTGGTATTTGTAAACAAAAAAGATGGGTTGCTATACAGCATAAAAATTAAATAGCTCTTGAATATAAAAACCGCGGGATGCTTATCCCGCGGTTTTTATATTGCAAATATCTTATAGTGTTTGTGTGTTTTTATTTATCACCTTGATATCCGAAAACAAAAGGAGGATGATCCAGAACATCACCGCTAAGTCATTTTTCCAATAGATATTATCGAACAATCCGTGAACCACGAAATAAACCATCAATATTAAGCCTAAAAAAATGGCTTCATTATCTCTCCTTTTAAATCCATCTTTAAATAAAATTACCAAAAGCCACACAAATCCTATCAACCCCAACAGACCGGACTGAAGCCAAAAAGCCAAAAAAATATTATGCGGTTGAGGAACGGCCCACTCTAGGTATGGCTCAAACCTTGGCTGATATTCTAAATATTTCTCCTGGAACATCCCAGGACCAATGCCAAAGACAACATTGTCTTGCGCTATCTCGATGGCCGACCTCCAAATCATCACCCTTGATGAAAAAGAGCTCCGCTCAGAAAAATCCTTTCCTAAAACTAAAAATGAAAGGCCAAAAATCAAAGACAGTAAAATCAAAAAGGTGGTAGTTTTTCTTTTATTATTTTTTATTTGCCTATAAAAAAATGGCGAGAGAGAGCTGGTCATCGCGAGCACCCCACCCATAGACTTTGTTAAGAAAATGATAACACCGATAGAAATAACTGATATGCTTAAAAAAACTGCCTTTGTTTTTATTGCCACTTGCCACTTGCCACTTGTC
>CAYHBU010000070.1:0-4222 GCA_964354925.1 uncultured Candidatus Saccharibacteria bacterium
GTCAAAATACCTTACATCCATGCTGAATAATTTGCAGAATTCTTTGTCTAAACCCAAACTTAATGCCAATGCCATTCCATGCAATCGACCTGAGGGTGTTGTTTGCGATGTATGGAAATCTCCGTGGGTATCTATCCAAACAACCGTTATGTCTTTTCGGATAGCAGACATTCCGAGAAGCGAGCCTATTGCTATTGAATGATCGCCACCGATCACGATTGGTATTTCATTATTCTTCACCGTGGTCTTAACGATTTCTCTTAAGAGTTTAGCTATTTCTAACACCTCGGGAAGAAATTTAAGTTTTTCATATAAAACGGAGTTTTTTTTACGTGGGTGTCCAATTTTCAAATCTCCGTTATCTTTGTATGGTATCCTCGCTATATCAAGAGCCATGCGAAGACCAGAATTTCTTATAGCGTTTGGGGCGTCACTATGTAAAAAAGCATCCTTACCGTAATGATAAGGGACACCTATAATTTTAATTGTTTTGATAACATTCATATATTTCTCATCCTTTGTGATTTGCCGAAAGCAATTATGTTTCCTGAAAAATTACTTCTAAAAATTTTTCCATCTACAACAATATTTTTCCCTGCTTCTGTAGTCTCGCTCCCAGGATCATTAATGTGAAGTTTGTAAATGTGATCATCGCTTACAGACATACCTATTATTAAAATTAAATGTCCTTTCCTATTTTTAAATAATTTGTGATTAACATGTTGATAATCATGCCCCACAGAAGCAACGACGAGATTGTTTTCTTCTAACAACCTATAAACATCAGATAAATTACTAACGGTTTGACTAACACCATCTATCTCATATTTAGTTAAAATTGCAGCAAGTCTGTTATGAATCCAGCCACGTTTAGTATCGTAAGCGTGAGTTTCTTTTGCAAAATTTAGAAGCTCAGACAATGTATGCACGTTGCCATCGAACTCATCTAACACCATAAGGGCGCAAGTTAGCCCACACAGACTATTCTCCCATCCAACCATTTCGGGTTGTTTCAATAGACCATCTCGAACAAGTAGATCGGATTGTTGAGTATATAAAGGCACGTCACGATGACCTATATATTGTTCATGCATTATTTGAACTGAGGGCTTTGAGCACAGATGTAATGTCCAAAGTAGCCTCTGAAATTTCCTCATCGGTATTATTATGACCAACACCAATCCTTACGGATGAATTTACTCTCTCATCGTCAAATCCAAGGGCTTCAAGCACGTGGGAAGTTGTTGCCACATTGCTAGAGCAGGCTGAACCTGATGACATAGCAATGTGTTTTACTCGAGAGAATAAATCTGCTGCCTGTAGTTTCCCAATACTAATATGAAGATTGTGTGGCAATCTCTTTAAGAGTTTCGACAATCCTTCTGCAGACATATTTTTTTTATTCTTTTCAATCACGGATGTATCATTATCGATTGAGGGTCCGTTCAACGTAATACCCGTGTTATTGGCCATGAGACCCTTAAATAGTATATTCCTTAGATTAAAGAGGTGCCAAAATTCATCGGAAAATTGTTCATTTACTAGTTTGCTAGCAGTACCGAGCCCAACAATTCCAGGGACATTAAGGGTTCCTGATCTGTAACCATTCTCCTGATGGCCCCCACTCATTTGAGTTGTTAACTTTATATTTTTATTTCTTCTGTTTACATACAAAAACCCTATACCTTTAGGCCCACCAAATTTGTGTGCCGAAGCGGATAAAAGATCAATGCTATAATCATCTACATCGATATATATTTTTCCCAAGGCTTGAGCCGCGTCAGTGTGAAAGATAATATTTTTATCTCTACACAATTTCCCTATTTCAACAATCGGTTGTATGCTGCCGATCTCATTATTTGCAAACATTATCGAAATTAAAACAGTATTTGGTTTTATAGCTTTTTTCAAAACCTCCACCTCAACTATACCTTCACTATTCACTGGCAAGAGGGTGTATTCAATACTTTTCTCCCGAGATTTTAGAGCCTCTAAAACACAATCGTGTTCGATTGCACTACTTATAATGTGTATTTTTTTATCCGAAGAATCACAAATCCCTTTAATCACAAGATTGTTCGATTCTGTTGCCCCACTAGTAAAAACGACATAGTCTGGATTCGTATGAATTAAGTCAGCAACATTCTTTCTGGCTTCCTCCACCGCACTTTTTGCTTCCCATCCGAACTGATGTGTACTACTTGCGGCATTACCAAACTTTTCTGTAAAGTATGGCAGCATAGCCCCTAGAACCTCAGACTTCACTTTAGTTGTCGCATGATTATCTAAATATATACGATTTTTACTCATATATTCCTCTCTGTTAAATCATACTCAAAATTCACCAGATCATCGTCTTGAAAGCTAAAATTGGCAATTTTTAGGTTACTACCATCGAAACCGTATTTCTTTTGGAGTAGCATAAACGCTACTTTTGCTCCATTATTCATCTTATGTCTATCATACATTTCCCCCATATCCACAACCAATAAATTTATGTTTTCACCGTATTTTTTACTAATCTTTATGTATAAATCAGCATAATGCTGACCCATAATGAGTGGACACCTCGCTGCCCATGTTTTACCCTTCTTTATCGTTAATGGTATTTTGTCTTCCCCAATCATCACCGAGCAAAGATCTTCACCATCTTTATTCTTATCCAAAACAATAGAATATTTTTTTGGTGAGCCAACAATCTCTTTTACTAACCTCAGACCTCGGTTTCTTAAAGTCTTTTCGTTTGTAAAAATGGCTGGATCATTTTTGGTAACCTTTGATTCTTTGAGCATGTCCGTAAGAACTTTGGGTATTACCAAAGCTTCGTCACTTTTAGAATCGTTTTCCTTATTTGATATAACACATGCATCTTCGCCACAAACAATTCCAATATTATTTACTAAAACCCCCAAAATTACTCTAGTAATTTTATATTTTCTTTTAACTATTTCCTCAGAAATATTTATTACCATAGATAGAGTGTTTGTAGAAAAATCTTGGGGACCGAACCTAGTATCATAGTAGCCACCTTCTAGATAAACAATCTGTCGTTTACCTTGACTATAGCTAGCAGACTCAAGTATTAAGTCTAATAAAGTTTGCTTTAAGTCTTTCATGTTTATGTCTATGTGCACCCGTTAGGAATCGAACCTAAATCTCAAGCTTAGAATGCTAGTGTTTTATCCGTTAAACTACAAGCGCATCTCACATTATATCATCTCGTGCCACCATGCCTTCAAAGAATGCAAGTTTAGGGCGCCTTAACAGCTAACGTGTGTATAACTTAACTGGGTTTATTTGCCTTTCGAAGTTAAAAGGAGCATTTGAAAATTTTCATCTGTTAGCTCTAAAAGAGTCTCATCTTTAGCCAGAGGAGTCGTGGTAATTTCTTTGCCCATCCACACGAGTGGAGTGAACTGATTGGCTTCTGCAACTGACGGAAACTCTATTTCAACTCGTACTAATCCTTCAAATCTCCCATGATACATACGCAAAACAACGTGAGGGGTCTCTGAAATCAGATAGCTGTCTCTCACAATAGTGTCTGTCACAAGCGTGCTAATAGCATCAAATTCCTCTTTTGTTATAGTTATTTTTTCGCTTTTCCGTACCAAGTCTGATTCAGACGCTTTTCTCTCTAACTCATACTCGTCATTTTTTGATTGAACGCGAATGACAACGCCGTTTTTCCGATAAAGATAAAACCGATGTTGTATCCAATGTTTTCTTCCTGTCAAATCGGGAATCTGTTTTACCAAAAACTTACGTGTAATTGTCTTCATTTGATCCTTATGGTTATTATATCAAACCCCTGATTCGTACCCACTACGGAGTTTCTTTCTCACGCACTCAACCTCGTTGACTATCCCATGTTTATCAATATGCTATTTTTTAAAAAAACATCGGTGAAAATGCCGTATTTTAATAGCACACAACAAATAACTATTTAGACCAAATTCCACGCTTCTTTTTCTTTGCATCTTCCTGTGCTTTCAACAACTCGTCCTGATATTTAAGTTTTCTCCGATCCTCGTAAATATTCAACTGTTGGCATATTCGGTATTAAAATTTGAATTTGCTTTCTGTGATGTATATCATCCAAGAAGAACACGCTTCATGAGCGTGCTCGGGTATAGTAGCAAAAATCTTTTTACGGCGCTACTTCTTCCCACGTGATCGGGACGTCCTTCATGCGATAGTCCTGAGCGAGCGCGAGCGAGTC
>CAYHBU010000071.1:0-4220 GCA_964354925.1 uncultured Candidatus Saccharibacteria bacterium
AAAAGCAACTGGTGGCGTCCAGGTTGTGTCCTCGCTCCAACCAGCACCAATATTCAAATAGGTTTTTCGCTGACCATCATAACCACTTATGATGTCTACTAGGCCATCATTATTAATATCGGCTATCCTGATGCCATTATCAACATACCGATAATCAGAGAATAATACCGTCAAACCATCAGTGTAATTAGCGTCAATGGTAGAATTCCAGCCAGAGCCAGTATTCAAGTATACTTTCTTGATAGTGGTCACAACATCATAGCCATAATTATTCACGACAGATGACGATCTCACAAAATCTACTAAACCATCCTTATCAACATCAAACAATCTAACTCCTGCATCATAATCGTTTCCCCAGGTATCAGTATCAAGGAAGCGATCTGGCACAAACCAATCAAAATCAAGCGTCAAGCCGGAACCATTATTCAAATATACTTCAGAATTGCCTGTTCTCGGAGCATAAATAATATCTACAAGGTTGTCCCCATTAATGTCCGCTACCCGGATACTTCGGCTGGAAAGTCTGTAGTTCGGCAAAGAATCAGCCCAGGTTGCATTATTTGGACCCCAACCATTACCAGTGTTTAAATACACTCTCTTTAATTCTTGGCCATCATATCCACTCCGCACCACATCCACCAATCCATCACCATTTACATCAACCACGCGCACACCAACATCTGACTGGTTATAAATAAAAGATTCCGGCATCGGCCAAGTTGATGAAGCGTCAGTCCAAGTATTAGTCTTGGTTGTATATCCAAGTGTTGTCGCTGGAAGCGATTCAAGTTGTCCGGACGGATTCCTTCCATATCGCTGTATACTTTGGAGTATTGACCTTGCGCTATTTCCGCTGGTCGTAAAATTTAAATCATATTCCATTACACTATTTCCGCCCTGCTCTCCCGTCACAAACACATTGATCCTGTCAACAATATATCTAGTTGTAATTTTAAATTTTGCCTTGTAATCAAAAAATTTATCAACTCTTTCAGTCGTTGGTCCAGTAAAAAACGGTTCAAAAGTTATTGCTATCGGACCATCAACCGAGCCATGACCAGTATAAATAATCCTCTTTGGATAAATTTGGCCTTGGTCTTTATAATATTCAAATTTAATATAGTTATCATTCGTATCCCTGATTTCTTCTAACATCCACTTATAGATCTGGGTTGTATCACTTGGATTGTCCTGTCTTGTTGCCAAATTTGCGCCAAAAGTATATTTTGTGCCTTTTTTATCATAAATCACCCACGAATTATCGGTATTGAAAGCGTATTTCCAATATTCTTCAACTATCGCACCATAAGTTCCGTGAGTACCATCACTTAAACTGATAGGGGTTAATTCTTTATTGTCTCCGTAGATGTTTATCGAGAAATAGTTTTTACTATATAAATTATTTACACCCTCTTTGGCATCACGAACTATATACCCAGCTGACAAATCCCAACCATAACCGAAAATATTATCATTGTTATTATTTAAATTGTTATAATTTAAAATCAACTTTGGCTCCAAACCATTTCTGCCCGGTGGAACCTCTAAATCATATGAGTAACCGGACGCTCCAGAATTCTGTCCAGCAATAATAGATCCGCTTTTACCTTGTTGCTGATCGCCTAAAAAATTATATTGAGCGATGCTTTCAGCATAAACATTGCCTAAAAATAAAATATTTATTATTAAAAAGGTGCTAAAAAATACATAAACCAGTGATGAGATGCGATATGATTTCATATTTTAAAAAATAATTATTAAGCTAGGCGCATATTAACAATGACAAACAATAGATAAACTAAACAGTCTCTACCACTTCATCAAGTTTAACGGAAAACACCTTAGATACGCCGTCGTCGCCCATAGTGATGCCATACAAGATATTGGCCTGCTTCATCGTTTCCCTATTGTGAGTGATGACGACGAACTGCGTCTTGGCACGGAGCTCCTCAAGTATCCTGCCGAATCTCAGGGCGTTGGACTCATCAAGCGGAGCGTCGATTTCATCAAGCATCAAGAACGGAGGCGGTGAGCAAGACACTAAAGCAAAAATCAGCGCGATGGAAGTAAGCGCTCTCTCGCCTCCCGAAAGCAGGTGTATGTCTTTCACTTTTTTCTTTGGCATATCTACTTTTATGTCGATGCCTCCGATCTCCTCTGCTCCATCTTGTTCCGGATCATAATCCTCCTCTAGCTCATCCATCTTCGCTTTTTTCTGTCCGCTGATCTTAACGAGACTAGCCTTGCCTCCCTCAAATAACATTCCGAAATAACGATTAAATTCCGTATCTATTTTTACGAATGCATCATTGAACAATGCTTCGATTTTTGTCTCCAAATTTACAATAACACCATCAAGAGAAATAAGGGCCTTATTCAAATCTTCCGATTGAGTCATTAAAAATTCATATCTTTTCTGACTCTCTTCATATTCTTTTTGGATTTCCGGATCGATGCTTTCCATCATCTCGAGGCGGACCCTGATCCTGTCTATTTCATTTTTCAACGCATCAAGCTCATGGCTTTGCATCTGAAGCATAGATTCAAATGGCGCATTGCTAGCTTCTTCCGCAATCTTTGCCTCTTGCCTGACAAGTTCTATCTCCGCCACCATCTTGTTCAACTGGAAGTCAAAATTGCTGGCTTGTTGCTTTAATTTTTCATTATGTGATCCTCTCTCATAAAGATCTTTCTTGAGATTATACAATTTATCTTTTTCGGTGCGATGAGAGTTGTTGAGGTCTCTTATCTTTTCACGGATAAGCTTCATCTGAGTATCAAAATCATTGAGCGCATTTACCAGCCTTTCCTTTTCCGCTAAAAGATTCGGATCGGGGGCATTTATTGTCTGAACTGGTTGTATTTCTGATTTCTTTATCTTGCCACTCTCTATCTCGCTCAACACGCTTTCAAAATCACTCAATATCGCATTGAGTTGAGATTTGGCTTCATCAAAAGATGTAGCAGTGAGAACGCCTCTCACCTTCTGATGGATATTCTTGAAGATATTATTCAAATAAGGCAAATTGACTGGCTCATAAACGATCTTGGGGACTTCTTTTTGGTATGCCAAGACACCTTCTATTTTTCCCAACTCTCTATCAATGGCGCTTTTTTTAGACACTATCTCTTCTAGTTCTTTCTCGAGGATGGATTCCTGATCAAAAAATCCCTCAAGCGTGCCCTCGATTTTTTCTACGCTTTCCTTCAGGGAACCAATAAAGCCCTCTTCCTCTTTGAGAATCCTCAAAACATCTTCTTTTTCTTTCAAGAAATTATCTTTTTGCCTACTCAAATGAGCCAGTCTTGAGCCAAAATACTTTTTCTCATTTTCCTTGAGCGCATTTTCCAACACTTCTTTTTGCTGTATTTTCTCGACCTGTTTCTTTAAAAATTTCAGATGCGGTCCGATTTCGGCAATCAGGCTTTGAGTTTGTGCCAGATTGTTTTGAGTCAAAGCGAGCTTATTCCTCGCTTCTGTTTTTTTAAGCTGAAATTCCTTGAGGCCGAGCGCATCTTCAAATATCTCGCGACGTTGGTTAGGAGAAGCGCTCAAGATAAAATCTCCCATACCCTGGTTAATAATAGTATATCCGCGAAGACCGAGTCTGGCTTTCGCTATGAGCTCCAAGATGTCTTTCAAGCGCACCTGGGCATCATTAATCAGGTATTGGGTCTCTCCGTCACGAAAAACTTTCCTCGTGATACTGATCTCTTCAAATTCCATGGGAAAAACCCTGTCAGAATTATCAAAAACTAAAGTGACGTAAGCTTTATTGGCAGCGCCTTTCTGGTTGGAACCGTTAAAAATCAAATCCTCGTTCTTTTTGGAACGGAGATTTTTCATGCCCTGCTCACCCATCACCCATCTCATCGCATCAGCGATATTGGACTTGCCCGAACCATTGGGCCCGACGACAGCACTCACACCCTTATTAAATTCAAGGGTTGATTTATTGGCAAAAGATTTAAAACCGGCAACTTCTAAACGTTTCAAATACATGACGGTCAACAGTTAACAATTAACGCTTAACTAAATTCAATGATTATTCTACCAAATTTAAACAATAAAAAAAGCCCTATTCCGATCCGTCGGAATGGGCTTTTTTATAAAGGCTCTTGATAGCGCAACTTATTCTAAATTATATTTCCAACCTCTAAATTCTATCATTAACTACCAGCCCATCTTTTTAAGCGCATCTTCTCCGTCATAGGCT
>CAYHBU010000072.1:0-4193 GCA_964354925.1 uncultured Candidatus Saccharibacteria bacterium
ATCCAGTGTCATTTGTTGTAAATCTTTTAACAATGTAAAATAAAGCTATGGTCAATCAAGAAATAGCTGATTTGTTGAAGCAAATTTCAGAATATTTAGAGATGAACAATGATGTATTCCGCTCAAAGGCTTATCAAAGGGCCGCTTTTTCCGTTGAGTCATTAAAGGAAGACGTGGGGGAGATTTATAAAAAGGGCGGTAGAAAATTATTAGATGACATTCCTGGCGTTGGAGAAGGTATCGCAGAAAAAATAGAAGAATACATCAAAACAGGACACATCAAATATTTTGATCAATTACACAAGAGTTTGCCCGTAGATCTATTGGAGTTGTCCCGCATCGAGGGAGTCGGGCCAAAGACGATCAAAAAATTGTATCAGAAGTTAAAGATAAAAAATGTTGATGATTTGGAGGTGGCTGCCAAAGAAGGAAAGATAAGGAGAGTTGAAGGATTCGGAGAGAAGACCGAAGAGAATATCCTAAAGAGCCTAGAGTTTTTAAAAGGCTCTAAGGGGCGGTTTGTGCTAGGCTTGGTCTTTCCCCAGATAGAAGAGATGGCGGGGAGGCTAAAAGAGTTGCAAGAAGTCCAACAAGTAGAGGTCGCAGGATCTGCCAGGCGCATGAAAGAAACGATTGGCGACTGCGATATTCTAATAACCTCTGAGAACCCCAAACCAGTTATGGATTTTTTTGTCAGGCTACCGGAAGTAGAAGAGATACTGTCTCATGGGAAAACCAAATCAATGATTCGTTTGAGGAGCGGTCTTGAGGTTGATTTGCGCGTGGTGGCTCCAGAAAATTTCGGTGCCACATTGCAATATTTCACCGGCAACAAAGACCATAATGTCAAGTTGAGAAAGATAGCCATTGAAAAAGGATTTAAATTGAATGAATACGGGCTTTTTAAAAGTGAGAAGCTAAAAGTGGAAAGCGAAAAAGAAGTAATGATAGCTGGAAAAACAGAAGAGGAGATTTACGATAAGTTGGGTTTGGTATGGGTGCCACCAGAGATGAGGGAGGATAATGGAGAAGTAGAGCTAGCACAAAAAGTTTTTGAAGAAAAGGCCAGGTTTCCTGACCTGATAGATTATGGAGGATTGAGGGGTGACTTGCAGGTCCAAACAAATTGGACAGATGGAGAAAATTCGATAGAGGAAATGGCGCGCGAAGCGATAAGAATCGGTCTTGATTATATTGCGATAACCGATCATACAAAAACTCTTGCAATGACTGGTGGATCCGATGAAAAAAAGCTTTTAAGGCAAATGACCGCGATCGATGAAATCAATTCAAAGCTCAAAACTCAAAAGTCAAAATTCCGTATCTTAAAGGGTGCCGAAGTGAATATCCTGAGGGATGGATCGCTGGACATATCTGATGATGTTTTGTCACAACTTGATATTGTGGGAGCAGCCGTGCACTCGCATTTTAGTCTATCGCGGGAAGAACAGACAGAGAGGATAAAGAAAGCGATGAGTAATAAAAATGTAGACATAATATTCCATCCGACAGGCAGAATATTGAATAAGAGGCCGGCTTATGAGTTGGATATGGATGAAATAATGAAGGTCGCAAAAGATACGGGAACGATTTTAGAGATTGATGCATATCCTGATAGGTTGGACTTGAAAGATGGCTACATCAGAAAGGCTATCAATATGGGCTTGAAGCTGGCCATAAATTCTGACGCCCACAATATTAGCCACTTATCTTATTTGAATTTCGGGGTTGCTCAAGCGCGTAGAGGATGGGCCGAGAAAAAAGACATAATCAATGCTTGGCCACTGGATAAAATGCTAAAATTTTTGAAATAAGTTATAATTATCATCAAGATAAATAATATTAATCATCGGTTGTTATGGTACATTTTTTCATTCAATTGCCAGTGATATTCCAAATAGTCAGCGCAACACTGTTTGTTTCTTTGGTCGCGTTTTCTGGCATAATGCTTTTGATTCTAAAAGCTGAGGCGGCTAGAAAGATGTCTCTTTATTTTATAAGCTTTGCTGCCGGATCTCTACTTGGGGTAACTTTTCTGGATATCTTGCCGGAAGTTTCTGATGGTAATATAACGAATATTTTCTGGTACGTGCTTTTAGGAATTTTGACATTCTTCATTTTGGAGAAGTTTTTTGTTTGGTATCATTGCCATGGCACAGAATGCGTGGTGCATACGCAACAGGCGGCACCATTGATACTTGTTGGCGACGCTATCCATAATTTTATCGATGGCGTAATCATCGCCTCAGCTTTTTTGGTTGATTTTAACCTCGGTATTGTTACGACACTTGCAGTCATCTTTCATGAGATACCGCAAGAAATAGGCGACTTTAGCATCCTGTTGCACAGTGGCATAGGCAAGGTTAAGGCGCTGGTTCTTAATTTTTTTGTTGCTTTGCCGATTGTTGCGGCCGCAGTCCTGACTTACTTTTTTCAAGATTTGTTTTTGGAGTCAATCGGAGTCCTTTTGGCATTCGTAGCAGGCCATTTTATCTATATTGCCACAGCGGATCTGATACCAGAGCTTCACAAGGAGACTGGATTTAAGAAGTCGGTAATCCAAATATTGCTCATCATATCTGGCGTGATGACGATTTGGATAGTCGGAGAAATATTGCCACATTAAACACATGAAATTAATAATTCGTTGGATGCCATTTGTATTAGCAATAGGAGTGATTTATTTTTTAGCTTATTTTCACGACTATGATTTTGGATCCAGCGCCCAAGTAAATTATCTGCTCTCTGAACTGGTACATCTCTTCGTATTTTTAATATTCGGATATCTGGCCTGTAGCAGTCTTTGCTCAAAGGGCGAAATAAAGAGACCGCACGCGCTATATGTATTTGCTATAATATTCTTCACTGCCGTTATAGGAGTTTTTAATGAGGCGAGGATAGATCCTGAGCATGGTGGTCACCTGAGAGATATAATTATGCATTCTTTCGGAGGAGTCCTGGGAATGGTAATATGGAGATTGCATCGTGTGCATCACGAAGAGGTTGGGGGAGGGGGTAGAGTGATATCTTGATTTTAATGAAAAATATCTTAATAGCTCTAATAAATAATAATATAACTAAATATTTACTCCCTATTTTTTTGTGGGGCTGGTTTATTTATTATTTATCCGACCAGCCATCTCTCAAGAGCTCTTTTGACCCGATATGGGATTTGGTGTTGAGGAAAATGGCTCATATGGCAGAGTTCGGAGTCTTGGCATTTTTAATTTTCAGGTTATTTGATTTTCATGGATTTGGGAAGAAAAAGATTTGGTTTTTTGTCATCATACTTTCTTTTTCATATGCTATTTATGATGAAGTGCATCAGAGTTTCGTACAAGGAAGATATGGTAGTGTTAGAGATATGTTGATTGATTTTAACGGCGCAATATTAGGAATGATTTCATGGAATTTGTTTAAATTGCAATCAAAGAAAAAGCGAAGATAATCAATAACTCAATAAAAAACTTCGGCATCATGCCGAAGTTTTTTATTGAGTTTACTTAGAGAGTTCCAGGACTTTATCAAAAGCCTTAGGTTCGATATTGGCGATAGTTGATAATATTTTTCTATCTAGCTCGATATTTGCCTTTTTAAGATTTGATATAAGTTGGCTATAGGTGATTCCTCGTTCTCTGGCTGCTGCGTTGATTTGGACCTGCCATTCACGTCTGATATTGCCTTTTTTCTTTCTCCTATCTCCGAAAGCACTAGACCAAGCATGCATGGTGGCTGTTTTTGCGAGGTGGTATTTTGACTTTCTTCCCCACATATAGCCCTTGGCATGTTTCAATAAATTTTTTCTTCTTTTGTTGGCGGCAACGCCTCTTTTTACTCTTGTCATAAATAACAACTGACAACTGACAACTGACAACTGACAACAAGATTCTGATTTGAATTGTTATGAGTGGTTGATTGTTGGTTGCTGGTTAATCGCAATGCGATTAATAATTTAAAAAATCCTTAATTTTTCTTGTATCTGTTTCGTGGATCTCTTTCGCTTCGCCATGTTTCTGATCGATACTGCCAGGATACTTAGCGTTGAGGTGGCATTGATGACCGCTCCTCCTGAGCATTTTGTTTCTGCCGGTGATTTTTATCCTTTTGGAGATTGATTTTCTTGTTTTTAGTTTCTTTGCCATTTCATCAAGTTTAATGCAATTAATGACCTATACTATATACTTTTTTTTACC
>CAYHBU010000073.1:0-4148 GCA_964354925.1 uncultured Candidatus Saccharibacteria bacterium
GGGAATATCATGGATGTTGATGATGTTGTGTCCAAACCATTCAGGGGAGAGGTGCCAGAAAGCGGTAGCTCCTTGCATATATCTTTTCGCGTTCAATTCTATGCCGACGATGCCCTTGCCTTTTCCATGGAGAGAATTCAAGAAATTTATATTCGATATCGTGATACCGCCTAAATAATCTCTAGTAACATTTGTCGCTATTTTCATGATGTATAAATTAATAATAGAAAGAAAAATCCGCACTAACTACGGATTTAAAAGCTATATAATTGTATCATAAAAATCACGTTTAGTCAAGGAATTGGCAAAGGAAGTTGTCCGGAGAAGATGCGTGTGTTGGTATGGTTTGGTGGATTATGATAAAATATTATTGTAGTAAAAAACATGTCACTTGAAAGCAACTAAGAGCTTTGTCGAGCCATTATGACTGAGATGGACAAGTTGGGGAGCGATTTGGGACAGTAATAATTTTAATTTTAGGGACATGATGTGCGCATATGAAAAAAGAAGAAGCAAAAAATTGTTGGGAGTTTATGGATTGCGATATTGAGGTTAGGGATGCTTGCCCGGCATATACTTTGAATGAAGGGAAGAGCTGTTTTTTGATAGCTTCTCATTTTTGCCTTTCGCATAATAAAAAGATTAATTTTAAACATTGCCCGAGTTGTCCGTGGTTCAAGAAAAATTACAATTCCATTCAAAATGAAACTACTGGAGAGGTTTAAAGAAAAATTCAACAAGATGTTGAATTGAAAAGGCTCATTCTATTGCTAAGATGTTTATTTTATGGTATACTATTTAAACGTGAAAAGTAGTACGTTAAAAAACAAAAAAACAGGAGGACTAGATGATTGGTAAGAATGACAAAAGATTGAGAAACATACTCTGCGGGAACGATAGCGAGGTGAGGAACGGGCGAATCGTGATTGACGGGGTTCAGTATTCGATAGCCCTAGTCAGGTCGAGTAAGGCTCCAGAGGGACATTTCCTAGTCGCCAATGTAAGGGTTGGTGGCGAGACCATCTGGAATTTCCGCGATGAGAAATTCGATGGCATTGCGGTTCTCATGAAGATACGAAATAGGCATTATGTTTGCTTTGTGTCGCGAGACAGGCAGGTGGAGAAGTTGGTCATCATCGAGAATATTGCAAGACCACGTGCTGAAACATGTAATTTTGAAAACGAAGAGATGAAGCAGCTCGCAGCGGAAGTATTGGGACTGCGGACAAAAAAGAAGTAGCGTACGGACCGCCTCGACAAAAGTCGAGGCGGTTTTTTTGTGGCCTTTGACAAAATCTAATATTTTTAATACAGTTAAAGTCTAGAGACGTAGTCGAGATTTCTTGGTAAATAAACATAAATTAAAAACAATCACATGAACGGAACTATCAAAGCTCTTGTTGAAGCAAAAGGATTTGGATTTATTTCTCGCGAAGGCGAAACAAAGGATCTATTCTTTCATTCTTCAGAATTGAAAGGCGTAGCTTTTGACGAATTGAAGGTTGGCGACGAAGTCACCTTTGACGTTGTTGACGGTGAAAAAGGCCCAGCTGCCACAAACGTATCTCGCGCTTAAGTAAGCGTTGATATTTAAAAACCGCTCCTCTTTGGGGCGGTTTTTATTTGCGTGAAAAATGCAACCATCTTGCGAGAATTTATCGGGATGTATTGAAACGGAGAAAGATGGTAGTATTTGATAAATTAAAAATCATGACTCAAGATCAAGCGCTATCAATATTAAAAACCGGAGTAAATATTTTTTTGACCGGGGAACCAGGCTCAGGCAAGACTCATACTATCAATCAGTATGTGGCTTATTTGCGTGAGCATAATATCGAGCCAGCAATCACAGCCTCTACCGGTATTGCGGCGACGCACATAGGTGGGATGACTATCCACTCCTGGAGCGGTATCGGCATCAAATCAGAGCTGACATCTCGCGATTTGGAATTCATCGCAAAAACAAAATACGTAACAAAGCGGATTGAAAAAGCCAAAGTCTTGATAATAGATGAAGTATCTATGCTTGATGGAAAAATATTTTCCATGGCGGATGCGGTGTGCCGAAAGGTGTTGGGAGTGGACAAGCCGTTCGGTGGACTGCAAGTCGTGTTGGTCGGAGATTTCTTTCAGTTGCCTCCGATTGCGCGCAATGGACAGAATGCTCAGTTTGCATTCCAGTCTGAATCTTGGAAAGAAGTCGATCCAGTGGTCTGTTATTTGAGTGAACAGCATCGCCAAGACGATGCTGAGCTTATTTCTATCCTTTCGGCAATCCGTTCCAATTCATTGGACAATGAACATATTTGCCAACTCGAAGCGCGCATTGAGGCAAGCCAAGATATCCCGAGCGACATCACCAAACTTTACTCGCACAATGCCAATGTGGATCGCGTCAACAATGAAGCATTGGATCGGCTACTGGGAAGGCCGGTCGTGTTTTCGATGACTGCCAAAGGCAGAGATGTGATTGTTGCATCTATCAAGAAAAGCTGCCTTTCACCGGAGGAGCTCCGTCTTAAGGAGGGAGCTGTCGTGATGTTTACGAAAAATAGTCCACAGGGGAAATTTGTAAATGGAACGCTCGGAAGAGTGGAAGGTTTTTGCAAGGAAACTGGCCATCCAATCGTTCGGACGCACGATGGATACATCATCAAGGCTACGCCGATGGAATGGATGGTGGAAGAAAATGGAAAAGTGTTGGCGAGGATAGAGCAGGTGCCTCTGCGTCTCGCATGGGCCATCACGATCCATAAAAGCCAGGGGACGAGTTTGGATACAGCCGTAATCGATCTTGCTAATGCGTTTGAATTCGGACAGGGATATGTGGCGCTATCGCGTGTGAGGAGGTTCTCCGGCATTTATCTTTTGGGTTATAATGAGCGCGCTCTTTGCGTGCATCCCAATATGCTTGTTTGCGATCAGATATTCCATGAGCAATCAGATAAGGCAATGGTTGGTTTGGCAGGGATGTCTGATGAAGAGCTCAAGAAAAAACAGGAAGGTTTCATCATTGCATGCGAAGGAAGTCTGGAAAAAGTGGCGCCCCAAAAAACTCAGCGCAAAAAAGCACGCATCAGCACATATGACGAAACATTCGCATTATTCAGAGAAGGAAAAAGCATCGCAGATATCGCCAAAGAGCGTGGCTTTACGACCGGGACTGTCTTAGCGCATTTTGAAAATCTCGTCATGAAAGACAAAATAAGCCGTGATGAATTATTGCGATTATTAAGTCCGGAACTCGCTGATGCATTGCCGGATATTTTGGAGGCTTTTCGTGAGTCGGGCGCTGACAAACTGGCGCCAGTGTTTGAAAAATTCGAAGGGAAATATCCATATGACGATCTTCGCCTAGCTCGGATGATGATAGAATAAAAATATTATTTAGTGGAAAAAGTGATATAATGATAAGCGTCATATTCATTAATTAATAATATTTAGTCATGGATTTTATAAAATGGGATGAGTCCTTTAGTGTCGGAGTTAAACTGATCGATGCTCAGCATCAGAAGTTATTTAAGATGATTAATACGCTCCATAATTCTTTGAAAAAAATCGATAATGGAGGAAGTGAGCCATTAGAAAATATCATTTTGCAATTAGCGGCTTATGTAGATTTTCATTTCAATACAGAGGAGAAGTATTTCCACGAATTTGATTATGAAAAAACGAAAGAGCACGAAGCACAGCATAAATTTTATGAAGATAAGATAAAAGAATTTAACGATAAATATCAAAAAGGAGCAGTTGAGGATGAGATGGGGGTGGAAATATTGAAATTTTTGGAAGAGTGGATAATGAAACATATAAAAGTAAACGACAAAGAATATACCAAGTGTTTCAATGAACACGGGTTGGCTTAGTATTTGTCATTAGACTCTTGTCTTGAGTTTTAAATTTATTCAAAGAATGGAAATTCTATTACTGATTGTTGCAATTTGTCTTTCTTTTATTGGGCTGATTGGAAGCGTGGTGCCGGCATTGCCTGGTGCGCCTTTGAATTTTGTCGCCATCGTTATTTTGTATTTTCTGAAAGATGGTCTGATAAGCGAAGGGATAATGGTATTTTTCGGAATCTTGACCGTTGGGGCGGTATTAGTGGAGTATGGGTTGCCTGCGCGAACAGCTAAGAAATGCGGCGCCTC
>CAYHBU010000074.1:0-4090 GCA_964354925.1 uncultured Candidatus Saccharibacteria bacterium
CGATTCAAGTGTGACTGGAGTTCAGACGTGTGCTCTTCCGAATCTCGTTTGGGGAACATCCGAACCCTTCATCGAGACGACAATATCGGAAAAATCCTCCTTTTCCAAAAGGGTAATCTGTCGCACCGCCGACTCAACCATGACCCGGGCAATACCATACTTGCCATACTTTTCAAACAGGTCTTTTTCCAAAGAACCCATGTTCACTCCGATCCGAATCGGTATGTTTCTTTCTTTGCAGGCCCTTACCACTTCCCGTACTTTGTCCTGACCACCAATGTTGCCAGGATTAATTCTCACTTTATCCACCCCTTGTTTTATCGCCTCCAGCGCGAAAAGATACTGAAAATGAATGTCCACCACCAGAGGAATATGGATCTGTTTTTTGATCTCACCCAAAGCCTTTGCCGATTCCATATCAGAAGCGGTTACTCGAATAATTTCGCACCCGGCTTTCTCTAACAGCAAAATTTGTTTAACCGTCGCTTCAACGTCCGTTGTTTTTGTTTGGGTCATCGACTGAACCAAAACCGGGTTGCCGCCGCCGATTTTTCTATTACCAATTTGAATGACTTTTGTTTGATCTCTTGTTGTCATAGAATTCTTCCCATTACCGTCTGTTTGTACTTTCGCTTGAGTCTCTGTTGTGCAAACGCCGCCACCTTTTTATCCGTATAGAAACCAGCCATCGCTAAACCGGCCCCACAAAGGTTAGTCGCCCCAGCGCCATGCTCCAATAGGTCCCCCTTCATCTTGTTAATCACCGGAAAATGCCTATTCAAGGGCTCTTCGAAATCATTATGTAAAGAGGAAAAAAACAGGTCCACCTCTTTCTTTTTAAGGGCGTTCAGCAGATTGTCCGCTTTGGCTATATGTCTACCAAGGATATCCGAACTTAATTGCTTAAATGACCATTCGGTAGACGGTTTTTCTTCTCTGGGAACCAAAATAAGGACAAAAAGTTCAGGCCTACTGACTCGAAGGCGTTTGATTTTTGTGCCATCGGCTTCTACCAAAGCCAAACCGCCAATTAAGGAGTAGCAAACATCCGTCCCCACTTGTCTAGCTAATCTAATGAGAATTTTCTGATCAATCTTTATGTTCCACATCTTCACTAAAACCTTCAAGGCAGTAGCCGCATCGCTACTGCCCCCACCCAAACCCACCCTGACAGGAATTTGCTTCTCTATTCTTATTTTTACTCCATTAGGTGTCTGCGCGTAATCTTTCAGCAGTTGTGCGGCTTTGTATACCAGGTTCTCCCCATTTTCAGGGACGCCGGGAAAATCACATACTACTTCGATGGTTTCGGGTTGAAACTCAAACCACAGAGCGTCGTGAAGGTCGAGTTCGCAATTAATATAATGCACCGGAAACAGGCCCTCTTTTTTGAGAGGTAAAAGATGTAAATTCAAATTCAGTTTGGCATTAGCAAATGCTTTAATCATGTTTTTCAAGCAGCACAATACCAAAGGCTTGTATTCCCTTGCCTCTGCCGAAACTTGTCAGCCCATCACCCGAGGTAAAGGTTATTCCAACCATTTCCGGCTGAATGTCTAATAAACTTGCGATCTTGTTTTTCATCGCCTGAATCACCTCCAACGAAATATGGGGGTATTTTGCCTCTATACTGACAGAAACATTTCCAACCACGAAACCCACTTCTGAAACCCTTTCCATAATTTTCTCGACGTAAACTCGACTATCTCTTACTCCTCGTTTCAGGCAAAGTTCGTCTGCCCAGGTTCCCAAGGAATCGCCCCCAATGGCCGAGCTTAGCGCGTTGCAAAGACTGTGTAAAACAACATCGCCGTCAGATCTCGCGCTCAACCCCCTCGCTTTTTCAATCACTACGCCGCCCAAAACCAGTTTTTTATTTTTGTCAATGGCGAACGCGTGCGAGTCCTGTCCCTGACCAATTTTATACATCATCTTAACCCTGGAAGTCTTTCATGACTTGTTTTGCTAACACCAAATCCTCCGGGAAAGTAATTTTGAAATTTTGGTTGGAGCAAGGCACAATTTTTGCCTTGACGCCAATAAGCTCAAGCAGTTGCGTCTCATCCGTACCCAAAAACCCATCTTCCTTGGCTTTTCTAAACGCCGCCAGAAGATAGCGAAACTGAGCCGCTTGCGGCGTTTGGGCATACCAGGTTTGAGCCCGCAGAGGAGTATGACTGACCTCGCCATTGCCATTGGTGATTTTAACTGTATCTCGAGCCGGCTGTGCCAAAAGCGCCGCTTTATTAAGTTCGGCTTCGATAAATACCTTCTCCAGCTCTTCTTCACTAACAAACGGGTTAACGGCATTATGCACCCCCACCACATCCATTTCATTCAACCGATCTTTTAACTGCTCAAGAATTTTGTGCGTCGATTCCTGACGGGAGTTGCTGGCAGAAACCACTTCTTTTACCTTCGTAAAAGCAAACGCGTCAATCAATGACCGGACCGTCTCAATATCGACTTCTCTTGTCGAAACAATGATTTCGTCAATGGTTGAACTTTTTTGACACTGATTCAGAGTCCAGTACAAAATCGGCTTTTTGTTGATCTTTAAAAAAATCTTGTTGGACTTCGAATGCATTCTCTCCCCATTTCCTCCGGCGACGATAATCAATAAGTGCATAGGTTATTCCCCCATAAGAAGCATGATAATTTCCCGATCTCGGCTACAATCTAACTCCAATGCGAAAATCCTCTGCCATTGACCCAAAGCAAGGTTTCCGCCAATTACCGGAATGGACTCCGAACTTCCCATGAGAAAGTGAATGCAGTGGGAGTGGCCGTTAATGCAGTCAGACGCGTCTTTATCGCAAACCAAATTTTCAGTCCTTATTTCCAAGTCATTGTGGTGGTAATACACATCCTTGGGAGCCAGTCTCTTCACAAATTCCCGCATATCGTGACGAATTCCTTTTTCACTTTCGTTGACTCGAATCGCCATCGTCGTGTGCTTAGAATGCACCGTTAAAAGACCATCTTTGATTTTGGACTCTCGCACAAACTCTATTGCTTCATCGGTCAAGTCAATAAAATCCATCTCCCCTTTGCTCTTCAGCTTAATGGTCTTATTAAAAATTTTCATTGGGTAGAGCAAAATGAATTTGACTTTCATCGGCGATTTTCAGCTCTTCAATCTCAACTTCGGGCCGAGTGAAAAAAAGCACAACCTCGGTCACAAGCTCTTCTGGCACCGAAGCTCCTGAAGTTATTCCCAGGGTGGTCACACCTTTTAACCAGGCTGGGTCTATTTCCTCCTTGCCGTTTATTAAATAGGCCTTGACTCCCTGTTCCTCTGCTACTTGACGCAAACGGCTGGAATTAGAACTCGCAGGAGAACCTACTACCGTAATAAGATCCACCACTTTTGCCAGTGCTTTTACGGCATCTTGACGGTTTTGGGTCGCGTAGCAAATATCTTTACCGGCAGGGACAATAACATCAGGGAATCTCTCTTTGAGGGCTTCAATGATTTTTTTTGTATCATCCACACCCAAAGTAGTTTGATTAAGAATTACGAGCTTGTCCGACTGTGGTCGGGCCAACAAAACATCTGCGACCGTCTCAATCAAAACAATCTGCCCCCTTGAAACTTCCCCTAACACGCCGATGGTTTCGGGATGTCCCTTGTGGCCGATGTAAAAAATGAAGTATCCCTCCGACGCATATCTCACCGCCTCCAGGTGGACCTTGGCCACCAATGGACAAGTAGCGTCAATTATTTGAAGCCGGCGCTTTTTTGCGGCTCTATAAAGACTGGGGGAACTGCCGTGAGCGCTAAAAACCACCCTGCTCCCATCCGGCACCAAACGGATGTCCTCAACAAAAATAGCCCCTCTTCCCTCAAGTCTTTTAACTACATGGTCGTTATGAACAATGTGGTGTCGGACATAAAGAGGCGGACCATGCTTGTCGATGAGCAAATCAACCATCCGCACCGCCCGCTCAACTCCGGCGCAAAAACCCCTTGGTTTGGCAATAATAATTTTTTTGATACTGATTGCCACAAAGGATCATTAAACCCTTCTTCCGCTCTCACTCCCTATCGAATTAGACTTTTCTCTCCACCATGTATTCCGCAATCCCT